>CAMJFD010000092.1 GCA_946404845.1 uncultured Butyrivibrio sp.
AAAAGCGCGTAGATGACTGTTTCATCTCCTTCCGGGGTGTGGGAAGTTTTTATAACTAATATATTTTTTGAAAATTATCTGTAGTTAATGTCATTGCAGAATTATGTTAATTATTTTATGATAAATATATATATTGATATAGGTGTCAAACACGAATTGGTGTCGCGAGCTCCGCCAATATCGAACCATTAGCCATTCATTTCACTTGCGGTATGAGGGTAAATATGAAACTAGTTGCTACTGGAAAATTAAAACCTGGAATGCTGGTCGCTCAGAATGTATATACATTAGATGATCAGCTGGTTGTTACTAAGGGTACAGTTCTTGATGATAAATCTATCAGGAGCCTTAATAATCATTCTATTTTTAATGTCTTTATTGATGATGAGACTTCTCTTAAGCCTGTAAAGCCATCATCCGGAGGCTTTATTCCACAGGTTTCTTTTTCGGAGAGACTGCGCGCAAGCCAGGAATTTGAGAAATTCAAAGCAAGCATTGAAAAAAATGCTTCAAGACTAAAAAACACTTTTAATCAAATAGTAAATGAAGATAAGCCTATAGATATAGAAGAAATCACAGGGCCTGTCTATACTCTTATGTTCGAAGCTGGTACTGGCTTTGGTGTTTTTGACATGCTCAATAATCTGCATGACTATAGCGATGAAATCTATATGCATTCTATAAATGTATCTCTTATCAGCAATCTCATTGCAGGATGGATGAAATATACTCCGGATGAGATTAAGATTGCGACTGCAGCAGGCCTGTTACACGATATAGGAAAGGTCAAGCTGCCAGAGAATCTTATAAATTCAACAAAGCCTCGTACAGAGAAGGACAAACAGCTCATGAGAACGCATGTAATACAGGGATATGAGCTGCTTAAGAATATGGATATAGATGAACACATCAAAAATGCTGTTGTAATGCATCATGAACGTTTTGACGGAAGTGGTTATCCTTTCCATATTAGAGGCGAACAGATCGATGAATATGCAAGAATCGTTGCCGTTGCAGATATTTATGATGATCTTACATCCAAGAGACTTACCAGGGGACCAATCTGCGCTTTTGATGTCATTGAAATGTTCGAAAAAGAAGGCCTTCAGAAGTTCGATACAAGTGTTGTAATGACTTTTATGTCTCATATCAGCAATTCTTTTATAGCTAATAAAGTAAGATTAAGTGATGGTCAGGAAGGGGATATAATCTTTATCAATCCTGATAGGTTATCCAGACCTATGGTTAAATGCGGTGATAATTTCATAGATCTGGCCACTCATCCAAGACTTAAGATAGTGGAAGTAATCTAATTTGTAATCCTTATAAGAAAAGATGCACAAATATTGGAAACGAATTTTGTGAAAATGAGTTTTTTGTTTATTTTTATGCTCAGTGTTATGATTTTAGTGTAGGAAACTGATTATTATTACATGGGTTTCCTTTTGCTACCATTATGAATGGAAAAGGGCGCAGAGAGTGAAAATATGAGAATCTATTTAAATGACAAATTTAAGTTTGCAAAGGATTTTAAAGAAAAATTTCTTAGTAAAAGTGCAGATTATTTCAAAAAGGATAAGTCTGAAAAAGGTATTTGTCCTGTTAGAATTCCGCATTCTGTGGTAGAAACTCCATATAACTATTTTGACGAAGAGATATATCAGAAGGTATCGGCGTATGTGGCTGTGATTAAGGCTGAGGAATCCTGGAAGGACAAAAAAGTTCTTGTGACTTTTGAAGGTGCAGCTCACAGGGCAGATGTCTATTTAAATGGAAAGCTTATATATACGCATTTATGCGGTTATACAGCTTTTACAATAGATTTAAGTTCTAAATTAAACTACGGCCATGATAACGTGCTCCTTGTTAAGCTTGATAGCAGGGAGAGCCTTAACGTTCCACCATTTGGCTTTGTAATTGACTATATGACTTATGGCGGGATATACAGAGACGTTTATCTGGATATTAGAAATAAGGATTACATCGAAGACGTTTTTGCCTATGCTGATGTACCAGCTGTATATGCTGAGGATGAGAAAAATCCTGTAGAAAAAAGTATAGGAGTATTCCTTGGAGTCGATATGAAAGTTCAGGGAACAACAGGAGGCCTTCATATAAAACATTTCCTTGAAAGATATAACTCAGATGTATATGAGAATTATGTAAAGAGATCAGGAGATATAAAAGCAGAAGATTCATGTGCATCAGAAACCTTTATAGGTGAAAGCGACGTAAATGATATAAAAGGTAAGACAATATCATCCAAGTTCCATTTAAAGCCAGTTGTAGTCTGGGACAGTGTAGCTCCTGCACTCTATACATTAAAGAGCAGATTATACAGAGGAGATGAACTCCTTGATGAAAAGATTACAAGAATAGGTTTTAGACGAGCTGAATTTAAAGCAGACGGCTTTTATCTAAACGGCAGGAAGTTCAAGATAAGAGGACTTAACAGACATCAAAGTTATCCATATGTTGGATATGCGATGCCAAAGTCAATGCAGGTAATGGATGCAGATATACTTAGAAATGAACTGGGGGTAAATGCAGTAAGGACATCCCATTATCCGCAGTCGCAGTATTTTATAGACAGATGCGATGAACTGGGGCTTCTGACATTTATGGAATTTCCAGGATGGCAGCATATCGGGGATACAGAATGGATAGAGCAGGCTATCATAAATGAAAAAGAGATGATAGAGCAGTTCAGAAATCATCCATCTATTTTTATCTGGGGTATAAGAATTAATGAATCCGAAGATAACGATGAGTTCTATACAAGAACAAATAAGCTTGCTCATGAGCTTGACAGTACAAGGCCTACAGGCGGTGTAAGGGCACATGTCAGGATGCATCTTCTGGAGGACGTATATACCTATAATGACTTTAGTCATAATGGTAAGGCTCCAGGATGTATGCCTAAAAAGAAAGTGACACCGGATATGTCAAAGCCATATCTTATTACAGAATATAACGGTCATATGTATCCTACTAAGACCTATGACAATGAAGAAATAAGATCTGAACATGTGCTTAGACATACAAGGGTTATGGACAGCGTGATGGGACAGGATGATATCAGCGGAGCATTTGGATGGTGCATGTTTGACTATAATACGCACAAGGATTTTGGAAGTGGTGACAGGATATGCTACCACGGCGTAATGGATATGTTCAGAAATCCTAAGCTTGCGGCAGCTGCCTATTCATGCCAGTCTGACAGGGGTGTGTTCCTGGAAGTTACATCGAGCATGGATATAGGAGAGCATCCTGAATGTATCAGAAAAGATGCATGGATATATTCAAATGCTGATTCTGTCAGGATGTATAAGAATGGGGTGTTCATCAAGGAATATAGCAAGAAGGATTCACCATTTAAGAATATAGATAATGGACCTTATGTAATAGATGATTTTGTTGGAGATCAGCTGATTAAGAGCGGAATCATGAATAAAAAACTTGCTGCCAGGACTACTGAAATTATGAACCATATAGCCAGAAATGGTATGGGAAATATTCCTAAAAAGTATTATTTAACTGGACTTAGGCTCCTTCTGATCAACAGGATGAGTATGACGGACATAGTTAATCTGTATCAGAAGTATATAGGCGACTGGGGCGGTAAGTCCACTGAGTTCAAATTCGAAGCGATCAGAAATGGAAATGTCGTTGGTACAGTTATTAAGAAACCTGTTATGTCAACTGATTTAAGGCTTACAGCTAGTAATACAAATCTTACAGAAGATGTTAGCTACGATGTTGCGGCAGTTAGAATTCAGGCAATTGATGAATTTGGAAATATACTGCCTCAAATGAATGAAGCTATTTCTTTTAAGACAGAAGGCCCTATAGAGTTAATTGGTCCAGCTACTACAGCGCTTCGAGGAGGAAGAGGCGGAACTTATGTTAAGACAACCGGAATAGCCGGTAAGGCTCGTCTTATAGTAGAAACCTCTTTTGCAGGAGTAAGAGAAATTACATTTGATGTAACTATAAATAATAACTAATGATTTAATTTGTTATAGAAAAAGAAAAGAGAGCGGTGAATATGGAAGAGAAGTCAAAAGTTATCTTTGGAAATGTCATGCCTGATAAAGTGTATAAGAAGGCTGTTAAATCAAAGAATAACTATATTAAGAAATTCGGGGATGACTCAAATGTAAATTATGTTCCTGTAATTAAGGATAATGAATACATTGGACAGTCACTGGGTGTCAAAAATATCAGACTTAATGAGGGGAAAAGTGACTACGAGTTTGATACTAATAATGGAATTATAGTTGGTAATATCAGAATGGGATTTGGACACTATCGTATCTCTATGGCGATGGCATCATGTGCAAAGCATCTTGGATATACACCTTACTGGCTGGATCTAAATTCATTTAAGGATACAACATGTACTAAGGTAATAAGTGCGCAGAACGATCTGTATTCACTTGGATCAAGACTTTCCAAGAATCCTATTTTTAATAAACTTGTATGGGAACCTATGAATTATGAGGGCTTCAGGGCTCTTTCATATAATTCTTCTGATCAGAAGAATGCAGAGCTCATGGCACCTGTATATAAGAATATACCAAAGGAAATACCTGTTATAGCAACACATGTATGGCCTGCACAGGCAGCAGTTCATGCGGGAATGAAGCATGTAGTAAATGCTATACCAGATAACTGGCCAATGGCACTTCATTTATCTGAAGGCAGTATTCATACTATCCAGTGCCACAATGCATATCTGGGATACAGAGTTCTAAACGGAATGAACAAGAAAAAGGTCTGCAAACCTATGCCACAAAAGGATTTGGTGTATACTGGACATTATATAGACCATGAACTTGTAGCTGGCATTGAAAGCGACTGTCAGGCAAGGATAGACAGAAAGGCAAATGGAAAGCCTATGAGGTTCCTCTTAACAATAGGCGGAGCGGGCGCGCAGAAGGAAATATTTGCAGCTATTATTAAGTATCTGATTCCTCATATTAAGGCCAAAAGAGCTGCATTATATGTTAATGTTGGCGATTACAGAAATGTATGGGACAGCCTTATAAATGAGATACCTGAGATGAAATCTATTTGTACAGAGCATATGGGTAACTGGAAGGATACAGAGGAATTTGCAAGTAAGGCTCTTGATCCTGCTACAGAGGTTACAGGTATACATGGCTTTTGGCATGAGAATATATTTGAAGCAGTATATTGTACGAACCTTCTTATGAGAAGCTGCGATGTACTTGTAACTAAACCAAGTGAGCTGGCTTTTTATCCTGTTCCTAAGCTCTTTATTAAGAGAGTTGGTAAGCATGAGATGTGGGGAGCAATCCATTCAGCAGAGATAGGTGATGGAACCCTAGAGTGCAGAGACATCCCGCATACACTTCAGATGATAGAGCAGTTCATGGAAACAGATCTGCTTGATGAAATGTGTGAATGCATCAAGATTAATAAGCAGATTGGCATTTACAATGGTGCTTATAAAGTAGTAGAACTAGCTATGGGAATGAAAAAAGGCTGATATATTTAGAAAGTTTTTTTGCATCTGAAATTGTAAATCAGTGCAGGTTATAAAAGTAAGTAGGAATCATGTATCTGATGATTCTGAAAATAGAAAGGGGTTATAAAATTATGTTATCAGGAAGAGAAAAGGCTGCATATGGACTTGGTGCAGTAGGAAAAGATATGGTATACATGCTCTCAGCAAGTTATGTACTGTATTATTTTCAGGATATTATGGGGGTAAGCGCTGCAGCAATGGGTATTATTTTACTTGCAGCCAGAATATTTGATGCGTTCAACGATCCTATTATGGGCGTAATTGTTGCAAAGACTAATACAAAATGGGGTAAGTTCAGACCTTGGTTATTTATAGGAACAGTTACTAATGCAGTTATATTATATGTTATGTTTGCATGTCCTCCAGCGCTTGATGGAGCTGGACTTGTAGCATATGCAGCTCTTACATATATTCTGTGGGGCGTTACATATACTATGATGGATATTCCTTACTGGTCAATGATTCCTGCATTTACAAAGGGTGGTCCAGAAAGAGAGGGGCTTACAACTCTTGCACGTAGCTGCGCTGGTGTAGGTTCTGCTATTATCACAATTGTTACAATGCCACTTGTAATGTTCCTCGGACACAATAATGAAGTGCAGGGCTTTAAGTTGTTTGCTCTTATAATTGCAATTCTGTTTGTAGTATTTATCACTATTACATGTATTAATATCAAAGAAAAGTCTAATGTTGAGATGAAGACAGCAACAGTAGGCGAGATGTTCAAGGCTCTTGTTCAGAACGATCAGGCTATGGCAGTTGTAATTGCTATTGTACTTATAAATACAGCAGTTTATGTTACATCAAATCTTGTTATTTATTTCTTTAAATATGACTTTGGCGGAACAGGCTGGTATAGTTCATATACATTATTTAATATCTTTGGCGGAGCAGTACAGATTCTGTCAATGATGCTGCTGTTCCCACTTCTGAGAAAGTTCATGAACTGCATGCAGATATTTAAATGCTGCCTTGCTAGTGCTATGATCGGTTACCTTGCACTTCTGGGAATTGCATTTACCAGCATGGATAATGTGTATATTCTGTTTATTCCAGGTCTGTTCATATTTGCAGCAAATGGTGTATTACAGGTACTTACAACAATTTTCCTTGCAAACACAGTTGACTACGGTGAACTTAAGAATAACAGAAGAGATGAGTCAGTTATCTTCTCAATGCAGACATTTGTAGTAAAGCTTGCATCAGGTGTTGCAGCATTCCTTGCTACTATATGTCTTTCAATCTTTAACTTAAGTAGTGCTGAAACAACAGAAGCCGATCAGGTAATTGACTTCTCAGCTGGCGTAGATACAGCTTCCAAGATTGGTCTTCGTATGTTCATGACTATTATTCCAATTGCAGGTCTTCTCGTAGCCATGTTCTGGTTCACTCAGAAGTACATCCTGACAGATGAGAAACTTGAAGAAATTGCAGGTGAACTTAAGGCTAGGAAGTAAAAGAGAATTCAGGTTTGGAATACTAGGTCTTCATTAGGTTTTTGATTGAGGTTGTTGAGTTAAAAAGGTAAGATATCTGTCGAAGATGCTACTGAAGAGCTTGGGCTTGATATACCAGCAACCGAGAAGCTACTCGCTGATAACGGTATATCAGTTCATACAATGATTAAAAAAATATTTTTATAGGGTTTTCATAACTTCCCAGCGTATTAGTGCTGGGAAGTTTTTATTTAATAGGAAATTCCTCAATAAGTGCAGTTTGAAGATAGGGAGAAAGAGAAATATAATTGAGAGTAGAGAGTTTCTCCCAAAAGCAGAAAAACAAAATAATCGTCATGCTCAACCATCTATGAGGGAGTTTTCACAGAAAATAATATATATATATATAAATATTTTTTACATAAATTATAGATATTACTTGACCTTCCACCTAGTGGAAGCTTTATATTCGGGGTACAAGTAAGACTACTTGGAATATATTTATTAGAGGAGAAAAAAAATGGAAACAGTTTCAATGACTTCAATTATAGGGATGATAATGACAATGATAATATCTATAGGGCTTCCCATAGTCCTAATGATTATTGCATGGAAGAAGCTACATGCAAAGCCTGTGAATTTTATCATAGGTGCGCTTACATTTATTGTGTTTGCACTTATTTTAGAGCAGATCCTGCATACCGTAGTGATTAAGGTAACAGGAGGCGCCGTATTAAATAATGTGTGGCTGAAAGCTCTGTATGGCGGACTTGCAGCAGGTGTTTTTGAAGAGACAGGAAGACTTGTCTCAATGAAGAGATTTATGAAAAAGCCACTTACCAAGGAAAATGCTATAATGTATGGTATAGGTCATGGCGGAACTGAAGCTATTATTATAGTTGGCCTTACAGCAATTTCTAATATTGTAACCAGTATAATGATCAATTCCGGATCGCTTTTAAAGTCGATGGAGGTTCTTGACGACAGTATAAGAGAAACTGCGATGACACAGCTATCAGCTCTTTGGACAACTCCTTCTTATCAGTTCTACATGGGAGGCGTAGAGAGGATAATAGCAATTGTGCTGCACATCTGCCTTTCATATATTGTATATACTGCGGTTAAGAATAATAAGATCATATTTTACTTTATATCAATATCAATTCATTTTGCGATAGATGCAATTACTGTTGTAACAGCAGCTTACTTAAATGTAGCCGCTGTCGAAATTATACTTGCAGTACTGGTAGCGGCTATAGCTATAATCACATATCGCAAATACAAACTGGAAATTACAAATACATAAGTAGAGCTTATATTTGAGCATGATTCCCACAGGAGGACATCTAAATGCCAGCATATTTTTCAATGGTTACGACAGTCAGAAAAGAAGATAACTATGAAGAATTTTTTGCAAGATTTATAGAGTGTCTTATAAATAATGGATTTGTATTTAAAGGCGGATATTATGAGGCTGCAAATAAGACTCTTGAAGAACTGATTGAAATAAATACAGCCAAGCTCAGGGAAAATTATGAGCTTGGCTACGATGCCTCTATAAACAATGATTACAAGCAGATTGTATTTGAATATCCTAATCTGTCTGAGGTCAGAATATTTATTATAAATGACGGACTGGGAGATTATTATACTATAAGTCTTATAATTCCTGAGGATGACATTATTGATTGGAATGGCGGTGAGCCTGATTATGATGATGCATTTATGAATGAATTAAAAAAGCTTGCAATGGATATCTGGAGATACAGAAATGTTGATAATATTCAGACCGAGCTTGAACTTTCTGATGGAGCGGCGCTTCCAGAAGAAATGGAAGTTGGGGCAAGCGCATCTATAGAGCCTTTTGCGATTGTAGAAAAAGAGCATTATCATAGCGCAGATAGTGATAAATATATTTCTCTTGAAATAGAAAGAGGAGGCATCTTAATAGAAAATGCCTCCATAAGTTTATGAGTTATATAATATATATTCTTGTGAGTATATTACAGAAACTCGCAATTTCTGCGAGTTTCGTAAGAATATGATTCAGGTGGCAAACAAGCCCTTCGACGAAGTCGAGTATAAATGGCTTGTTTGCTGTGTTTTTGGAGCATGGCGACAAAAATATATGATTTTTAAATATTTATATCATGCCTTTTTTTCCTTGAGACTATATGGTCTTTCTAGCTCTATGCATGCCTTATAATATGAGATGGTCATGGCTATTATAATTATTATAGAGACTATGCAGGCAAAGACACCTGTACCAAAAAACATTCCGAGAAATGATACAAACCATAGTGTGTATGCAGCCTTTATGCCTGTTTTACTGGCTCATAGTTAGATTAGGTGTCAAAAGGGTATTTATTATATTTAAGGTAAAAACAACACCAAATCAATCCTTGTGATATTCTAAGTTTGGGGTATTGATGATATTGTTTTTATAATAGATAATCTTATGGAAGAGGTATGGAAATGGAGTTACAGAAGATAGAAAAAGAGAATAAAGTGACACTGGCTGCCGGTATTTCTGATATAAAAGTAAGCGATGAGTATATGATAAATGCTCTTAATAAAGATATTGATTATCTACTGGCAATTGATAGTGACAGAATGCTTGCAGGATTTAGACAGACAGCAGGCCTTGATATGAAAGGCGCAGAGCGATATGAAGGCTGGGAGAATATGCTGATTGGTGGTCATACAATGGGACATTACCTGACAGCAGTGGCGCAAGCGTATGTTAACAGGGCAGTTTCAGATGACAGCAAATCTAAGTTATATGACAAGATGTCCTATATAGTTGATGCTCTTATAGAATGTCAGGAGCATTCAAGAGGCCAGAAAGGCTTCATATTTGGAGCGGCTATTCTGGATGAAAAAAATGTTGAGCTTCAGTTCGACAATGTAGAAGAGGGTAAAGGTAATATAATTACTGAGGCCTGGGTTCCATGGTATACAATGCACAAGATTCTTGCCGGACTAATTGACGTTTATGAACTTACTCACATGGAGAATGCTCTTAAATGCGCAAAGTCTCTTGGCGACTGGGTATATAACAGAACATCATCCTGGAGCGAGGAAAAGAGACTGACTGTACTATCTATTGAATATGGCGGAATGAATGATTGTCTGTATGAGCTATATAAAGTAACTGGGTCAGAGCAGTACGCTATTGCAGCTCACGCTTTTGATGAGGACAGACTTTTTGACAAAATATATATAGATGAAAAAAATGCCTTAAACGGAATACATGCAAATACAACTATTCCGAAGTTTATGGGCGCTCTTAACAGATATGTTTCTGTAAATGGACATACTATTGAAGGAAAGGTTGTAGATGCTGGCAAGTACCTTGAGTATGCAGAGAGATTTTTTGCCATGGTATTAAATAAGCATACTTATGCAACAGGCGGAAACAGTAGGTGGGAACATTTTGGAGAAGACTATAGCTTAAATAGAGAACGTACTAATTCCAATAATGAGACCTGTAATTCCTACAATATGCTAAAGCTGTCCAAAAAACTATTTGAAGTTACAGGAAAGGCCGAGTATCTGGACTTTTATGAAAGGACTTTTATCAATTCAATTCTTTCATCACAAAATCCTATTACTGGAATGACAACATATTTCCAGCCTATGGCCACAGGATTTTTTAAGGTATATGGAGAAAGATATAATAAGTTCTGGTGCTGTACAGGAACCGGAATGGAGAACTTTACTAAGCTCGGTGACGGTACATTTTATAAGAGCTGCGATAACAGATTATTTATCAGCATGTATTATAACTGTGAATATGCTATTTCTGATGATCTGACAGTGTTTGTGGATGCTGATTTTCTTAAATCTGATGTTGCAAAGATTAGATTTGATGCAGGTATTAAAGAGGGATGTATTAATGAAAAGCTTGCCTTTCGTATTCCTGACTGGGTATCTGGCGCTGTAGAAGTCAGAGTCAATAATGACCTGTGCTATAAGGTGAATGTTGGAAATGGCTATGAGATAGGCATAAATGATTATACAGATAGCGGAGAAGGCATATCATTTACGCTTGATGAGTCAGGGAGATTTATATGTGTGGATTCAGGATTTGATGTAAATGATGTTATCACACTTAAATTTCCAATGAAGGTATATGCAAGGTCACTTCCTGATGATAGTACTTCTATGGCTCTTTGCTACGGACCTTATGTTTTATCAGCAGATCTTGGCCGCAAGGATATGAAGACTGCAACTACAGGAGTTATAGTAACTATACCTGAGAGCGCCATTGTATCAAGTGAAGTTATAACTCTTCCTGAGGGTGTTAGCAGCAAGGATTTTGCTGATAATGCAGATGAGTATGTCTCACCTTATGTGGGCGGAGCACGAAATGGATATCCTTCATTTAAGGTTAAGGGATGCGATTATGTTTTTGCACCGCATTATCTTAAGTATCAGGAAAGATACGGCGTATATTTCTATTATCTAAATAGTCTTGAGCAGTCTGAAAGAGCTGCCAATAAAGAAGATGTTGATGACAGGATAGCTGTAGATACTATAGAAGCTGGCTACGGTCAGTATGAGAGTGATGAGCTGCATCAGATGAGAGATAATGGAAGCATTGGAACTACAAGTCCTATTACAAGCAGGCGCGCAGCTGATGGCGGATCATTTACTTATAACATGGCAGTTGATAAGAATAAGGACAATGTCCTTAATATAACTGTGCTAAAAGAGGATGCGGGTATGCCGCTTAGAATAAGTTCTGGAGAAAAAGTCCTGTTCAGAGATGTTCTTGACTTTGAGAGACTTGCAAGCCTTAGCCCATATGATGTAGTGAAGTTATCTGATGAGAAGTATAGTATTAGTATAAATATACCTGCAGATGTTGTAGATGCGGCAACTGAATTAGAGGCATATGATAAGAAATATGATGTGATTCCTGTTACGTTCGATAGTTATATTGAAGGCATGTCTGCTAGGGTGTGCGAGTATATTTATATGTATGTTGTGAAGTGATGAAGATGACAGGATAGTAGAATTTGTGGGGGATTAGGGTAATTTGGTTGTTGTGATTAGATTGTTGTAATTAGTATTTAATGCGTATCTTGAATAAAGTCGTTCCGGATGAAGAATATAAGCCTTCTGGAACGACTTTATTTATTTTATCTGAATGCAATAGGAAGTCATGTAAGGGAAAAGTCGTTCCGGAAGATAAAAATAAGCCAAAAGGACCGACTTTTTTTATGCAATAGGAAGTCATGTAAAGGAAAAGTCGTTCCAGAAGGAAAAAATAAGCCAAGAGGACCGACTTTTTTATGTAATATGAATTCAAAGTAAGGAAAAAGTCGTTCCAGAAGGAAAAAATAAGCCAAAAGGACCGACTTTACCCTGAGCCTTATAAAAAAGCATATATTCTTGTGAGTATATTACAGAAACTCGCAATTTCTGCGAGTTTCGTAAGAATATGATTCAGGTGGCAAACAAGCCCTTCGACGAAGTCGAGTATAAATGGCTTGTTTGCTGTGTTTTTGGAGCATGGCGACAAAAATACATGTATTATTGTGACTGCAATCAGA
>CAMJFD010000093.1 GCA_946404845.1 uncultured Butyrivibrio sp.
TAAAGAAAAAGTAATATGTATTTAAAAAGTATTGAAATTCATGGTTTTAAATCTTTTGCGAATAAAATAAAATTCGATTTTCACAATGGTATCACTGGCATTGTAGGTCCTAACGGATCTGGTAAGAGTAATGTTGCTGATGCTGTAAGATGGGTTCTGGGTGAGCAGAGAGCCAAGCAGCTGCGAGGCTCTGCCATGCAGGACGTCATCTTCTCTGGTACTGAGCTGCGTAAGCCACTCGGCTATGCTTATGTTGCCATAACTCTAGATAATTCAGATCATTCTCTGGCAATAGATTATGATGAAGTAACTGTTTCCAGACGTCTATATCGTTCAGGCGAAAGTGAATATATGATAAACGGCAGTACCTGCAGGCTCAAAGATATCAATGAGCTTTTTTATGATACAGGTATTGGTAAAGAGGGATACTCAATTATCGGACAGGGTCAGATTGACCAGATTCTCTCTAGTAAGCCAGAAGACAGACGTATGCTCTTCGATGAAGCAGCAGGTATTGTTAAGTTCAAACTGCGTAAAGAGACTACTATTAAGAAACTTGAAGAAGAAAAGCAGAATCTGACTCGTGTAAACGATATTCTCTCTGAGCTTGAAAAGCAGATCGAACCTCTTGAAAAGCAGTCTGAAAAGGCTAAGGTTTATCTGAAAAACAGAGAAGAATTAAAGAGTCTGGATGTAAACATATTCCTATTGGAAAATGCAAATCAGAAGAGAGCGCTTGATGAAGCTGAGAACAACTACAAGATAGCTACTGAGAACCTTGCTGAAGTTAAGGATAAATATGCCGGAACCAAGGAAGAGTATGATAAAGTTCAGCAGCAGCTTGAAGTTTTGGAAAAAGAAATAGAAGAAGCCAGAAATAAGATTACTGATACATCTCTTAAGAGGGAAAAGTTAGAAGGTCAGATTGGTATTCTGAATGAGCAGATTAATTCTGCAACTAACAATGATTCTCACTTTAAGGTACGTGAAAAAGATGAGCGTGCCAAGATAGAAGAAAAAGAGAAACAGAAGGCTGAACTTGTTGAGAAAAAGGTCGCTATCGATAAAGAACTTGAAGAGCTGTCTGCTAAGAGAAATGAAGCAAGATCCAAACTTGATGAAGTTCTCGGCCAGATAGAAGAAATCAATAACAAGATAGAAGAACGCAAGAATACTATTATAGAAACTCTTAATCAGAGAGCTACTATAAAATCAAAGATCAGTTCCCTTAATACAATGAGAGAACAGATCAATATCAGAAAAGCAGAACTTACCAGCAAACTTGTAAGTGCAAGATCTGTTGAGTCTCAGCAGCAGGAAACTATTAAACAGCTGACTGATGAGTTTGACAGAATTTCAGCAGAAATTACTGAGATGAACCAGAAACAGAAGGATTCAGAAACAGAACTTGCCGGAATGAAAACTAAGATTTCTGAGAAGGATCAAAAACTTCGTGAAACACAGAATCTTTTGCACCAGGAAAAGGCCAAATTGGAAGCTCTTGCCAATCTGACAGAGAGATATGAAGGTTATGGCGGATCTGTTAAAAAGGTCATGGAAAAAAAGGATGAAGTCAAAGGTATAATCGGTGTAGTTGCTGATATTATCAAGACTCAGCCAAAGTATGAAACAGCCATTGAAATTGCTCTTGGTGGTAACATTCAGAATATCGTAACTGATGATGAAGAAACAGCCAAGAAAATGATTGAGTATCTTAAAAAGAGTAAGTCAGGACGTGCTACATTCCTGCCACTTACAAGTATCAATAATCCGCAGGAATTCAAGGCAGCTGATGCTCTCAAAGAGCCAGGTGCACTTGGCATGGCAGATGAACTTGTAGATACTGATCCAAAATATAGAAGCGTAGCCAAGGCAATGCTAGGAAGAATCATGGTTGTAGATCATGTTAATAATGCAACTAAGATTGCCAGAAAGTTCAACTATACAATTCGTATGGTTACTCTTGAAGGTGAACTTCTGGTTCCAGGCGGTGCTATTAGTGGTGGTGCTTTTAAGAATAACAGTAATCTTCTTGGAAGACGTAGAGAAATGGATGACTTGCAGGCTAATATTGACAAGTTCCAGAAAACGGTAGATACTCTTTTGAAAGAAATTGAAGAGACCAAGAAGAGAAGAAATGAACTTAGAGTTATAGTTGAAGAACTGCGTATGCAACTGCAGTCCAAGTTCATTGAACAGAATACTGCAAGACTTAATGTAGAAAACGAGAAGGCTCGTCAGGAAGAGCAGAAAGGTAATTATACAGACCTTAAGGCTGAGAATGACGATATCGAGAATAAGATCAGGGAAGTAGAAAAACAGAAAGCTGAAGCTGAATCAGCACTGGCTTCTTCTGAAGAGACTGAGAAGATGTGCAGCGAAAAGGTTGCTGAGTTCGAGGCTAGTCTCAAAGACCTGCATGTTCTGGAAGAAAAAGAAAGTGAGAATTCTTCAAAGTGGGATATCGATTATGAAAAGATAGTCCAGAGACAGGAATTCGAACAGCAGAATATAGACCGTGTGGATCAGGAAATACAGGATGAGCAGAGTGCTCTTGATGAAATTCTCGAATCCATAAAGGCTAATAATGAAAGTCTGGAGCAGAAAAAGCAGCAGATTCAGGAAATCAAACTTACCATTGAAACATCCGATGATGTTCAGAGTACTGTTTCTAAAGAACTTGAAGAAAAGCGTGCCGAAAAGGAAAAATTATCAGAGGCACAAAAGAAGTTCTTTACTACAACAGAAGATCTGCAGGCCCAGATGAATGACCTCGAAAGAGAGGTTACAAGATTAAATGCCAGATGTGAAAAGTGCAGAGATGCTATTGATGCACAGATCAATTACATGTGGAATGAATATGAAATTACTCTTTCTGATGCAAGTCAGATGAGAGATGAGTCTATGACAGATGCTCCTGCAATGCGCAGAAGAATCAATGCACTCAAGGATGCCATTAAGAAGCTTGGTGATGTCAATGTTAATGCCATTGAAGATTATAAGAATCTGATGGAGAGATATACACTTCTTAAATCGCAGCATGATGATCTTGTAGAAGCAGAACATCAGCTTCGTGAGATTCTTGCAGAACTCGATGACTCAATGAGAAAGCAGTTTACAGAACAGTTCGAAAAGATAAATGCACAGTTTGACAAGGTATTTAAGGAAATGTTCGGTGGTGGAAAAGGTACTCTTGAACTTGTTGAAGGAGAGGATATTCTCGAAGCAGGTATTAGAATCAATTCACAGCCACCAGGAAAGAAGCTGGTTAACATGAATATGTTATCCGGTGGTGAAAAGGCTCTTACTGCAATAGCGCTTCTGTTTGCTATTCAGAACCTTAAACCTTCACCATTCTGTCTGCTTGACGAGATTGAGGCTGCCCTCGATGAGAATAACGTAGTAAGATTTGCTGGTTATCTTCATAAATTAAAAAATACACAGTTCATTGTAATTACCCACCGTCGTGGTACAATGGAAAGTGCTGATAGATTATATGGTATTACAATGCAGGAAAAAGGTGTATCTACACTTGTAAGTGTAAACCTCATTGATAAGGAGCTGACAGATTAATGGCAGGATTTTTTTCTAAGCTGACAAGTGGCCTTACCAAGACAAGAGATAATATTGTTAAGGGACTTGATACAGTTATTTATGGTTATTCTAATGTGGATGAGGATTTCTATGAGGAAATCGAAGAGACTCTCATCATGGGCGATATTGGCGTTAATGCCACAAGCCGCATTATGGATAGATTAAGAGAACAGGTCAAAGAAAAGCATATTACTGATACCAAGGATTGTAAGAAACTCCTCATAGGTGACATCAGAGAACAGATGAAGACTACTGAGAATGCTTATGATTTCCTTGATAAGAAGACAGTTATATTTGTAATTGGTGTAAATGGTGTAGGTAAGACAACATCAGTTGGTAAACTTGCAGCTATTTTTAAGAAAAGCGGTAAGAAGGTACTGCTTGCTGCAGCTGATACATATCGTGCAGCAGCTACGCAGCAGCTCAGAGAGTGGAGTGAAAGAGCTGGAGTGCCACTTATAGCCGGAGCTGAAGGAGCAGATCCTGCAAGCGTAATATTTGATGCTGTAAATGCTTTTAAATCAAGAGACACAGATATTCTTATAGTTGATACAGCAGGAAGACTTCATAACAAGAAGAATCTAATGGATGAACTTGGTAAAATTCAAAGAATAATTGACAGAGAGCTTGATAATGTATGCCGTGAGAACTTCATTGTTCTTGATGGTACAACAGGACAGAATGCTATGCAGCAGGCCAAGGAATTTGGTGAAGTTGCAGATCTTACAGGTATTGTTCTGACCAAGCTTGATGGAACAGCAAAAGGTGGAATTGCCGTAGCTATAGTATCTGAACTGAATATTCCAGTAAAATATATTGGTGTCGGTGAAAAGATAGATGATCTTGAGCGATTTGACTCAGATCAGTTTGTAAATGCTCTATTTTCAATGGATGAAAATGAGGATGTAGAGTAATTATTAGATTAAACGGGGAAAGAAAGATGGCTGAAAAGAAGAACGCATTAACACTTGAAAAATTCGAAGAAGCTTATGAGGACGTAAAAAAGGTTACATTGGAGACAAAGCTGATTTACAGTGATTACTGGAGCAATCAGACAGGTAATAAGGTTTATCTTAAGCCTGAAAATCTTCAGCGTACAGGTGCATATAAGGTTAGAGGTGCATATTACAAGATTACTACTCTTAGCGACGAAGAGAGAGCTAAGGGTCTTATTACAGCATCAGCTGGAAACCATGCCCAGGGCGTGGCTTATGCAGCTAAGAGCTATAATGTAAAGGCTACAATTGTAATGCCTACAACAACTCCTCTGATCAAGGTTAATAGAACTAAAGCTCTTGGAGCTGAAGTAGTTCTTCATGGTGATGTATATGATGAAGCATGTGAGTATGCTCTTAAACTCGCTGAGGAAAAGGGATACACATTTGTACATCCATTTGATGATCTGGAAGTTGCTACTGGTCAGGGAACTATTGCGATGGAAATCTTCAAAGAGCTTCCTACAGTAGATTACATTCTGGTACCAATTGGAGGCGGCGGACTTGCAACAGGTGTAAGCACACTTGCCAAGCTCCTTAATCCTAAGATCAAGGTTATCGGTGTAGAGCCAGCAGGAGCCAGCTGTATGCAGGCATCACTCAAGGCTGGACATGTAGTAACACTTCCAACAGTTAATACTATTGCTGATGGTACAGCTGTTAAGACACCAGGTGAGAAGATATTCCCATATATCAGCAAGAATATAGATGAAATCATATCCGTTCCAGATGAGGATCTTGTAGTAGCATTCCTTGATATGGTTGAAAATCACAAAATGGTAGTTGAGAATTCAGGACTCTTAAGTGTAGCCGCACTTAAGCAGCTGAATGTTAAAGATAAAAAGATAGCCTGTGTATTATCAGGTGGTAATATGGATATTATTACAATGTCTTCTGTAGTTCAGCAGGGACTTATTATGAGAGACCGTATCTTTACTGTATCAGTTCTCCTTCCAGATAAGCCAGGCGAACTCGAGAGAGTTGCAGGAGTTATTGCCAAGGTTAACGGTAATGTAATTAAGCTTGAGCATAACCAGTTCGTATCTATCAACAGAACAGCAGCTGTTGAACTGAGAATTACTCTTGAAGCATTTGGCTTTGAGCATAAGAATCAGATTATGGATACTCTTGAAGAGAATGGTTATAAGCCAAGAATTGTAAGGACAAATATTTAAAGAAATGTTAGATAAAAAAGTTATTATTAGAAGAATCAAAAAGTTTGCAGTTATTACTTTTGCAGCTTTGCTATATGGTATAGCAAATACTTATTTCAGTGATCCAAATAACCTGGCACCAGGTGGAATCACTGGTGTAGCGATTGTGCTTAATAAGATATGGAATATGGGTGTTGGTATGTGGTTCATCCTGATCAATATACCTATTCTGCTTCTCGGCATATGGCAGTTTGGTTTGAAATTTACCATTTCTACAATTTATGCAACTGCAATGGTTTCATTTTTTACAGATATGCTTGCGCTTCATTTCAAGCAGTTTATTGTAAATGATATGGTTTTAGGTGCAACATTTGGCGGTGCACTAATGGCTATTTCTATGGGACTTATTTTTAAGAATAAGGCAACAACTGGTGGTACAGATATTATTATCAAGATACTTAGGAAGAAATTTCCGCATTTAAAGACAGGTTCTTTATTCTTTTTGACAGATGTTGTTATCATCGTATTTGCAGGTGTAGTTCTGCAGGATATTAAGGTTACTCTGTATTCAATGATATCTGTTATGATTACATCTTATGTCCTTGATCTTGTACTTTATGGCAGGGATGAAGCCAAGCTGCTATATATTATTTCTGATAGACCTGATATAATTACTAAAAGACTACTTGAAGAGTTGGACATTGGTGCAACTCATATTTACGGACAAGGCGCTTATACAGGTAATGACAAAAAAGTTATTATGGCTGGAATCAAGAAACGTCTATCACCTCTTGCAGAAGAAATAGTAAGAGAAGAAGACCCTGATGCATTTATGATTGTTACAAGTGCAACAGAAATTTTTGGAGAAGGCTACAAGAGCTACTTTGATGAGCGCATATAATTTTTTCTGATATTGGTGGGGACTTAATGAAGAAAAATAACTATGAAGAAAAATCGTTCAGATCAAAATCTGGGCGTAGTACTAAAAATATAGTATCAGTAATTTTCCTGAGTCTGGTATCACTACTGGCGCTTACATTTTGTATAGTACTACTATTATTAAATGCAAGTCTTAAGCGTGAAGAAGAGGCTATGAAGAGTCAGCTGGAAGCTATAAATGAAGAAGGCTATTATACTACTTCTCAAACACAGGAAATGATTGATAAAGCTGTAGAAGAAGCTGAGACAGAGACAAGAAAGTCTATCCTTGAGAGTTTTAAGGAGATTCTTCTTTCAGGTCAGAGTACTATTACAGCTATAAGGTCATTATTTACTGATCAGCTGGTAGTAGCTGATTCTGGCAGCTATTATTTCTTTCCTATTACTGATAGTCTTGAACATAATAGTTTCTCAAGTGAGGATTTCAGCACAGATGAGAATGGAATTATGACATATGTTGGTAGTGATGAGACTGTTTCTGGTGAACTTGGTATTGATGTATCAAGATTTCAGGGAGAGATTGACTGGGAAAAGGTTGCTGCAGCTGGTGTTAAATACGCTATTATAAGAGCAGGACTTAGAGGTTCTACAGAGGGCGGACTTCTTGAAGATGACTACTTTGAAGCTAATATTGAAGGTGCTATAGCAAATGGAATAGACGTTGGTGTATATTTCTATTCACAGGCAATTTCAGTGGAAGAGGCAGAAGAAGAGGCACAGTTCGTTCTGGATCTTATAGAACCATATAATATTACATATCCTGTTGTTCTTGATGTTGAATCGGCAGAATCTGATACAGCCAGAACAAAGGGACTTTCACAGGAAACATATACTGAATGTGCTAAGACATTTTGCCAGATTGTAAGTGATGCAGGTTATACACCAATGATCTATGGTAATGTTAAATCATTTACATTACTGCTGGATATGACACAGCTTACAGATTATGATGTATGGATTGCATATTATGGAGAGAATCAGTACTATCCATATCAGTTTGATATGTGGCAGTATTCATCATCTGGTACAATAGATGGAATAGATGGAGACGTTGATCTCAATATTTCGGTTAAGGATTATACACCATAAGTAACATGAGATAGCAGATTACTTGGTTATATAATGAGGAACGATATGAACACAAATGAAAGCTTAGATGCAGAGTTTGTAAAAGATGGAGTATATGAACAGAAGGGATACCTGAATCAGGATTTCAGGTATTTCCATCTGTGTGACCAGAAAAAGCAGGAGTATTCTTATCATTATCACGAATTTGATAAGCTCCTGCTTTTTTTGAAAGGTAAATCAGATTATCTTATAGAAGGAAAAAAATATGAATTAAAACCTTTTGATTTCGTACTGGTCAACCAATACGATATACACAAGCCGGTTGTGGATAGCTCTGATGAATATGACAGAATAATTATATATATAAATCATGATTTTCTTGCAAGTTTTAGTGGCGGTGATAATGATGATAACAAATATAGCCTTTTGGACTGCTTTAATAATGCAAGAGCACTTAAAACTAATGTTGTCAGATTCCCAGCTGGTATCAGCGCTTCTCTTTATGACAAACTGATAAATATAGAAAAAAATATTGCTTCTGAAGATAAGGAATATGCTGGAGAACTTATTACAAGGCTTAATATGATATCTTTTTTGATTGATTTTAATAAAGCATGTAAGGAGACTAAGTATTCTTTTTATCCAGAAGCTCAGTATAATAGTAAGATTATCGAGATTATTGAATATATAAATGACAATCTTGATAAGAATCTGTCTATTGATTATCTTGCAGATAACTTTTTTATGAGTAAGTATCATATGATGCGTATATTCAGATCTGAAACAGGATATTCAATACATCAGTATGTAACAGAAAAGAGAATATTGAAGGCCAGAGACCTGATAATATCCGGAGTTCCTGCTACTACAGCAGCTCTTGAATCAGGATTTCATGATTATTCCTCTTTTACAAGAGCATATAAGAATCAGTTGGGCAGCCTTCCGTCGGAGACGGTAAAAAAATAACTTTTATCTTATTAAAAATGGCTGAAAATGAAATTAAAATTGAATTTGAAAATGTCAAGTAAAAATACTTGACAACAAATAAGGCACGATGTAATATAGTTATCGTGTCTTATTAAAATTACGTTAGATAGGAGTTCAGCCATGGAGAAAATTGTAAAACAAGGTTTGTTATATGATTTTTATGGAGAACTGCTAACTGAGCATCAGAGGAATATATTTGAAGATGCGGTTTATAATGACATGTCACTTACAGAGATTGCTGATGAATACGGTATCAGCAAACAGGGTGTACATGATCTCATAAAGAGATGTAATAAGATACTGGAAGATTATGAAGACAAACTTCATATGATTCGCAGATACGAGAGTATACGTGAGGATGTAAATGAACTTACTAGGCTCTCTAAGAACTCAGAAATATCCGGAACAGATTTATCTGTTCAGTTAGATGGAATAGCTAATAAAATTTTGGAGGAACTTTCATAAATGGCATTTGAAAGTCTCACAGACAAACTGCAGAACGTCTTTAAAAATCTGCGTGGAAAAGGTCGCCTTTCAGAAGATGATGTTAAGGTGGCTATGAAAGAAGTTAAAATGGCACTGCTTGAAGCTGATGTTAACTTCAAGGTTGTAAAGCAGTTCGTTTCTTCAGTACAGGAAAGAGCAATCGGTCAGGACGTTATGAACGGTCTGAATCCTGCACAGATGGTTATCAAGATCGTTAACGAAGAAATGGTAAGCCTTATGGGCTCTGAAACTACTGAACTTCAGTTTCAGCCTGGTAAATCAATCACTGTTATTATGATGTGTGGTCTCCAGGGTGCTGGTAAGACTACTACAGCAGCTAAGATTGCTGGTAAGGTCAAGCAGAAGGGCAAGACACCTCTTCTTGTAGCAGCCGATATATACAGACCAGCGGCTATTGACCAGTTACAGGTCAATGCTAAGAAGCAGGAGGTTGAGTGCTTCTCACTTGGTACAGACGTAAGTCCTGTAGAGATTGCTAAACAGTCAATCGAATATGCTGAGAAGAACAACAAAAATGTAGTAATTATCGATACAGCAGGTCGTCTTCAGATTGATGAAGACATGATGAAAGAGCTGCAGGATATTAAAGCAGCAGTTACAGTTCATCAGACAATCCTCGTTGTAGATGCAATGACCGGTCAGGATGCAGTTAATGTAGCATCTGAATTCAATGAAAAGGTCGGTGTAGATGGTATTATCCTGTCAAAGCTTGATGGTGACACCCGTGGTGGTGCAGCTCTTTCAACAAGACAGGTTACAGGAAAGCCTATCCTGTACGTAGGTATGGGTGAGAAGCTTTCAGATCTTGAGCAGTTCTATCCAGACAGAATGGCCAGCAGAATCCTTGGAATGGGTGATGTACTTACACTTATCGATAAGGTACAGGCCAGCAATATTGAAATGGATGAAGCCAAAGAAAAAGAAATGGCTTCTAAGCTCAAGAAAGGTAAGTTTGATTTCAATATGTATCTCGAAAGCATGAAGCAGATGAGAAACATGGGCGGACTTGCCAGCATCATGAACATGCTCCCAGGAATGGGCAAGATTGGTGACGATCAGTTACCTGATGAAAAGCAGCTTGCAAGACTTGAAGCAATTGTATTATCAATGACTCCAGAGGAGAGGGCTAATCCAAAGCTCATGAATCCTAGGAGAAAACAGAGAATTGCTCAGGGTTCTGGTAACAACATTGCAGAAGTTAACAGATTCATCAAGCAGTTCGATCAGATGCAGAAGATGATGAAACAGATGCCTGGACTTATGGGTAAAAAAGGTAAGTTCGGTGGTCTTGGTGGATTTGGAGGCCTTGGCGGTCTCGGTGGAGGACGTAAGTTCTTTTGACGTGATATATTATGCAGCTTAATCCGCTGTGATGATGTATATAAATTATTATTTTTCATATTTATTTAATGGAGGATTTAAAAAATGGCAGTAAAAATGAGATTAAACAGAATTGGTAAAAAGAAAGTTCCTTTCTACAGAATCGTAGTTGCAGATTCAAAGTTCCCTGTAGCTGGAAGATTCATCGAGCAGGTTGGAACATATGATCCAAATACAGATCCTAGCACAGTTAAGATTGATGAAGAACTTGCTAAGAAGTGGCTCAGCAACGGTGCACAGCCAACAGATGTTGTTAAGAAGCTTTTAAAGCAGGCTGGTATTAAATAATAATCAGTAATAACAAAAAAGTTGGTAGCCGGAGGTGGACTTTCATGAAAGAATTAGTTGAAGTAATTGCAAGAGCTCTAGTCGATAATCCGGACGAAGTCGTTGTTACTCAGAAAGAGGATGGCAGAAATATTTTGATTGAGCTACATGTAGCATCTTCAGATATGGGTAAGGTTATCGGAAAACAGGGACGTGTTGCTAAGGCAATTCGTGCTGTTGTAAAAGCTGCATCTACTAGAGAAAATCTTAAAGTTGATGTAGAGATAGTCTGAAATTTGGCTAAAAATATTGACCGGATAGGGCATATGCTTTATCCGGTTATTTTGTAAGGGAAAGAATTTATGAATTTCCATGTAATGACATTATTTCCAGAAATGATTACAGCAGGTCTCGAGACTAGTATTACTGGAAGAGCTATTAAAAATGGATATATCAGCATTGAAGCTGTAAATATAAGAGACTATACTACTAATAAGCATAACAAGGTTGACGATTATACGTATGGCGGCGGAGCAGGTATGCTTATGCAGGCACAGCCTGTATACGACTGCTTTCAGGCTGTTAAGGACCGAATAACTTCTGATAGAAAGCCTAGAGTCATATATGTCACACCTCAGGGTAGTGTATTTAATCAGAAAATGGCAGCAGATTTTGCCATGGAAGATGATCTTGTATTCTTATGTGGACATTATGAAGGCGTTGATGAAAGAGTACTTGAGGAAATAGTAACCGATTATGTTTCTATTGGTGATTATGTACTTACAGGTGGTGAACTTCCTGCAATGGTCATGATCGATGCTATTTCAAGACTTGTACCTGGCGTACTTAACAATCATGATTCAGCTATTACAGAATCATTTTATGATGATCTGTTAGAGTACCCTCAATATTCAAGGCCGGAAGTATGGATGGGTAAAAGTGTCCCTTCGATTCTGTTATCAGGAGATCATGCCAAGGTAGATAAGTGGAGACTTGAACAGTCCATAGAGAGGACCAGACAAAGACGTCCTGATCTATATGAAAAGTGGCTTGAAAAGCATCCTCCAGTTCCTGAAAAGCCTAAGAGAAGAAGACGCAAAAGAGCTGTCGATATGCTTGAAGTTATAGATGACAATACAGATAGTACAGAATGACTATAAATAGCTTGTTTGCTGTATTTTTGGAGTATAGCGACAAAAATATATAAGTTTTAATAGAGGAAGAAAATATGACTGATAAATTTCAGGTGGGCGTAATTGCCTCAACACATGGTCTTCATGGAGAAGTAAATGTTTTTCCTACAACAGATGACCCTCAGAGATTCAAAAAGCTGAAAAAGGTAACTCTTGATACAGGAAGAGAAGGACTCAAGGAACTTGAGATTCAGAGCGTAAAGTTTTTTAAAAAGTTCGTTATACTTAAGTTCAAAGGTCTTGACCGTATTGAGGATGTGGAGAGATATAGAGGAAGAGAACTCATTATAGACAGAGCAGATGCAGTTCCGCTTGAAGAAAATGAGTATTATACAGCTGATCTTATTGGTCTTAAGGTT
>CAMJFD010000094.1 GCA_946404845.1 uncultured Butyrivibrio sp.
AGGTCAAAAAAGGTGAATTTGTAACCTTTTTGGGACCATCTGGTTGTGGTAAGACTACAACTCTTAGAATGATTGCGGGATTTGATATGCCAACTGAGGGACAGATATTATTAAACGGCAAGGATATTGCCCATCTACCACCTAATAAAAGGCCTATCAATACTGTCTTTCAGAGATATGCTCTTTTTCCACATATGAATATATATGACAATATTGCATTTGGCCTTAAGATTAAAAAGATGTCAAAAAATGAAATAAGCAGAAAAGTAAAAAAGGTTCTCGAGATGGTAGACCTTGAAGGTTTTGAAAACCGTAAGGTTTCAACATTATCAGGAGGTCAGCAGCAGAGAATAGCTATTGCGAGAGCTCTTGTTAATGAGCCTGAAATTCTACTACTGGATGAACCACTTGGTGCTCTTGATCTCAAAATGCGTAAGGAAATGCAGATTGAGCTTAAAAATATGCATGACAAACTCGGTATTACATTCATCTATGTAACTCATGATCAGGAAGAAGCTCTTACAATGTCAGATAAGATCGTTGTTATGTCTGAAGGTAAGATACAGCAGATAGGTACACCAGAAGATATATATAATGAGCCAATTAACGCTTTTGTAGCGGATTTCATCGGTGAGAGTAATATCTTCAAGGGGATTATGACTGGCAAGATGAAGGTAAGATTCTGCGGCGGAGAATTTGAATGTGTTGATGATGTTGCAGAGGGAACTCTTGTAGACGTAGTTGTTCGTCCAGAAGACGTTATTATTACAACTCCGGAAAAGGGTACTGTTACAGGCGTTGTAACATCAGTTATTTTCAAAGGCATACATTACGAGATAAATGTAGAATCCGGCAAAAATGAAATGGTAATTCAGTCTACCAAGTCTGCCAAGGTTGGAGATGAAGTTGGCATGTGCCTCGATCCAGATGGCATACATATCATGATTGCTGAAGATCATACAACAAGATTCAAGGTTAATGTAGGTTCAGATTACAAATTAACATTTAACGACACACAGTTTAATACAGATTTATCCAAACTGATTCTGGGCTCCAAAATAGAAGATGGTGTTCTTAAGAACTTTGCTGGCGAAGAGATAGATATATCAAGGATTAGAGTAATTGCTTCAATTCAGCCTGGTGATATTGAACTAAGTGATAATATCGATGAAGGTCTTGTAAGCGGTAGAATTATAAACCTTATATATAAAGGTGATCATTACAGCTACGTAGTCAGAACAGAAGAGGGCTATGACCTTATTGTAGATGATGAAGATCTGTGGAATATGGATGACCAGGTAGGTCTTATCCTTCCAGAAGATAAACTTAAATTTACTGTTAAGAGGTAAGTGGGTTAGATGAATAAGAATTTTTCCAGAAAGTATCTGGGTATTCCCTATATACTTTTTCTGATGATATTTGTGGTAATGCCACTTTTAGTAATTTTATATTATGCTTTTACAGATGGTACAGGTCAGTTTACTCTTTCTAATATAGCAAGATTTTTTACTGATCCTAATACTCTTGGTACGCTGTTTTACAGTTTTTCTCTTGCCTTTGTAACTACTTGTGTATGCCTTCTAATTGCATATCCTGTAGCCTACATACTTGCAAGGAGTACGTTTAAATCTAAGAGAGTTATTGTACTGATATTTGTTATGCCTATGTGGATTAATTTCACACTTCGAGTAACAGCATTAAAAGAGATACTGACAATGGTAGAGGGGAATCTTGCATTCCATCCATTTCTGAATTCGGTTATTGGTATGTCATATGATTTCCTCCCGTTCATGATTCTGCCATTATATACTACGCTTTCCAAACTGGATAAGTCATTACTAGAAGCAGCAGCAGATCTTGGAGCAGATGATCTTAGAACATTCTGGAAGATAACATTTCCTTTATCTATGCCAGGTATAGTAAGTGGTATTTCAATGGTATTTTTGCCAGCCATGACTAACTATGTTGTTCTGGATATGGTTTATAACAGTACATATATTATGGGTAGTCTTATTGGAAGCTATTTCTCAGCATACGACTGGCACAATGGTTCTATGATTGCGCTTATACTGCTGATTATTATCTGCCTGTTCTCGATATTTACTAACGGTCAGGAAGAAGTAGATGCGAGAGGAGGTTCATTATTATGAAAAACAGAGCTGTTAAATGTATAATACTGTTCCTTGCTCTTACCTTCATATATGCACCAATACTGATACTGGCGCTGTATAGTTTTGCAGATTCTGCAACTATTGGTTCTGCGTTTCATTTTTCTCTTCAGAATTATGTGACACTTTTTACAACGCCTGAACTTATGGACATGATATGGGGAACTTTGTCACTCGCTGTATTTTCAGCAATTATAGCAACTATTCTAGGAACTATTGGTGCCATTGGCGTTTTTTATTCCAAAAAGAGAGCGCAGATGGTTGCAAATGTTGTAAATCAGATACCAGTAGTAAATGCTGATGTTGTAACAGGTTTTTCTATATGTATTTTGCTGGTTGTAGTATTTGGAGTTAGTAAGGATACTTTTTTCCCTCTGATAGCAGGGCATGTTACGCTTAGTGCGCCTTTCGTGTACCTTGCAGTGTTACCTAAACTCAAGCAGATGGATTCAAGTCTATATGAGGCTGCACTTGACCTTGGAGCATCACCTGCATATGCGCTTAGAAAGGTAATCCTTCCTCAGATAATGTCAGGTGTGATTTCTGGATTTGCTCTTGCAATTACATTGTCACTGGATGATTATTTCATAGCTACATATACCAAGCCTGCTACATTTGATACAATCAGTACTTATGTAGTAAATGCTACAAAGGGTTCACAGACAGAGATTAAGACTGCACTCTGGGCACTTTCAACAATTATATTTGTACTGGTTCTGATATTTGCTGTTCTTATGAATGTTGTATCTAATAAGCGCAGCGATGATAGAAAGGCAGGTGCATGAGTTTATGAAGACTGGAATTATTAAGAATAAGCTGATGCTGCTTACTATGAGCCTTATGGAAGTATCAATGCTCATGGGAACTGCCGGTGCTGGGACAGTTGAGGCTAAGGCTTCTGATGATGTAATAACACTTCGCGTATGTAACTGGGAAGAGTATATGGACCTTGGTGAATGGGGCGAAGATGAGATTATAAATCTTGACAGCGGAGATATATTTGGTGAAAAGGCTCTGTATGAAGAGTTTGAAGACTGGTATTATGAAACTTACGGACAAAAGGTAGAAGTTGAATATAGCTGTTTTGGTACTAATGAAGAGCTGTATAACATGCTGACACTTGGAAATGTCTATGATATCGTCTGTCCTTCAGAGTATATGATAATGAAACTTATGAATGAGGATATGCTGGTTCCTTATTCTGATGAGTTTTTTGACACTACTGATACTAATAATTATTACGCAAGAAACGTTTCTCCATTTATCAGTAATACCCTTGAAAGCCACGAGATAGATGGCAAGTACTGGAATGAGTATATGGCAGGATATATGTGGGGAATTACAGGTATTTTATATAATCCTGAGAAAATGGACAGAGAAACGGCATCTAGCTGGTCAGTATTAAGTAATCCTGATTATTACAGACAGGTTACTATTAAGGATAACGTTCGAGATTCCTTTTTTGCAGCAGTAGGTGCGCTCAAAAAAGACCTGCTTACAAGTTCTGACTTTACGTCAGATGAAAGTTATTCAGATAATCTGATGGCAGAGATGAATGATGTATCTAAAGAGAATATCGCGGCTGTCCAGGACTATCTGCAGGATGTTAAGGACAATGTATATTCATTTGAAACAGACAGTGGTAAAGCTGATATGATAACTGGTAAGGTCGTTGCCAATTATCAGTGGTCTGGAGATGCTGTTTTTGCAATGGATCAGGCAGAAGAGGATGATTATTATCTGGAATTTGCTGTCCCTGAGGAGTGTACCAATTTGTGGTTCGATGGATGGGTAATGCTTAAGAGCGGTGTTGAAGGTGACAGTGAGAAACAAAAGGTTGCCGAAGCATTTGTGAATTTCCTGTCTATGCCTCAAAATGCGGTTCGTAACATGTATTACATAGGCTATACATCTGTTATATCTGGCGGCCTTGACGGTGATATGGTATTTGAGTATCTTAACTGGAACTATAGCGCAGATGAAGATGAAAGTGATGTAACTGATTATGATGTAACATACTTTTTTGATGATGATGCAGAGCCTGGAACATATGTGGTTACAACTCCTACAGAAAAGACGAGGAGACAGCTCTATGCTCAGTATCCTACAGAAGATGTAATTAATAGAAGTGCCATTATGGAATATTTTGATACAGATGCCAATGCGAGCATCAATCAGATGTGGATCAATGTCAGATGTTTCAATATAGAAGATATGCCGGTAATTGGCTGGATATTCATTGCAGCAGCATTTATAGTGATGGTTATAGTATTTATTAATTCATATAATAAGAACAAGCTACTTAAGGCAAAAGAAGTCAAAAAAGAAGACTAAGTAAGCTGAATAATAGAGTGATATAAGCAAAAAACACTTATAAATATCATTGATACTTATAAGTGTTTTTTATTAAATATATTTATCAGCGGTTACAGTACTGTGAGTATTTTTTTGGTGAAATACCAACTGACTTGGTAAATGCCTTTAGGAAATTACTATAGTCAGAAAATCCGCATCTTTCGCATACTTCGCTTACGCCTATTCCTTCTGCAAGAAGAGATTTGGCAATACTGATTCTTCTGGCAGTCATATATTTATTGATAGTTGTACCTGTTGCGCTCTTGAATATACGGCAGATGTAACTCTCACTAATGTAGAAATGCTTGGCCAAATCGCCAATGCTGATTGGCTCCTGCAGATTCTTGTTAAGATATGAGAGTATTGAATCAACCTGTTCATTGTATGCAGCTGGCTTAACTTCAGCTGTTTCAAGGCTTGCCTCATTTACGATTGCGTTGATCATAACGAACAGTTCAGTAAATGTTGATTTTTCAAGTAGATCATGACCGTAGCCATTACTGGTCAGAATCTTGTTGATAAAATACAGGAATCGTCCCTGCTGGTCCTGAGTAAGGCTTAACTTGTGAGAGAAGTCCTTGTCTCTTTTTTGGAAGCAGGCATCCAGATTAGTATCTTCTGTAGAAATACTCTTCATAAATTCTGGAGCAATCATGATAACGATTCGTTCATGTTGTTCTTTTTCTATCTGTGTGAGATAGTGAGAATCATATTGATTGATCAGGAACAGATCTCCTGGTGCAATATCATATAGTTTGTTGTCAATTAAGAACTGCTTTCCCCCTGAAATTGAAAAATACACTTCGTAGCAGTCATGGATGTGCATTTCCATCGCCTTTTCATCCTTGTAAAGATGTGCTACTGAGAAGTAGTTATTTTCAATGCTTGCAGTCATTGCATCTTTGCATGAATTTAATTCTTTCATTACTTATAAAACCCCTTATAAAATATAATTCTGCACTAATTATAATATCACATTGTCAATAAAATCAACTTTTACAGCTGTAATTAATAAAAAAAGGAATATTTGATAACTTTTTGTCACTTTGCTCCAAAAGTTATGCAAATAGGCCATTAGAAGGCGACTTTGTCGCAGGGCCTATTTGCCTCTTGAATCACTTTCTTACGAAACCCGCAGCAAGTGCGGATTTCTGATTTATATTGCTATAAAATATATATTATTAACAAAGTGTAAGGGGTTACAATAACTCCAACTCACGTTTGTAGAGCCCGCCCGCATCACTCCAGTTCAATGGAGGCGGAGTTGTAGTAGGTGAAGCCGTTCTTTTTGCAGTACTTTTTGATGGCTTTGAGGTTTTTGCCTTTGGCCATGTATTCAAGTAGGTAGCAGGAGAGACCGTATTCTTTGCATAGGGCAAGATACTTTTTGTATTCTTTGCGCTGAGATTTTGAACTCTTAGAGGAAGTGCCTGTGTCAAAATTGTATTCTGTAAAGACAGATTCCTGTATTACAGAGTCGATGTATTTGGACAAATTGTCATTTTTGAGCGCTTTGCTTACAAAGTCTACGCCGCCATTTACCATGATCTTTTTGCCTGTTTTATTTAACTTTTTGTACATGCGTAGTAGCCCCTTGTACATTGATTTTTGGGGATATTCAGAATAGACATCTGTATTATCTACAAAGAAACCGTCTACGCCTTTTTTGGCATAAGACTTAGCAAGAGTGCCTGCAATAAAATTCTGCCATGAAGTATTGGATACATCCATGTAATGCTCTTCAGGCCAGTTAGGATAAGCCTTTAACATGTAGGCACTGTAAGTGCTGTAGTATGGTCTGAAATCTTCTAGAGAACCAAAGTTTATATAGCTATAAACTATATGTCCTTTTTTATGAAGTTTTTTGATATCTGATTTGCTAAAATATTCAGCATCAATTACAACGGTTTTGTAGCCGTTTAATCTGTCCATATTTTCAGGTCCAATTCCCAGAAAGACTCCAAATGACTTATTAGAAGCGCTTACATTTGGAGTAGGAACAATAACTGATGTTGTAAGGACAAGAGCTATTACTAGTATTAGTGAAAAAATTTTTTTGCATAATTTAAATTTGTTATTCATTTAGAATCCCCATTTCATAAGAGTAATTTTTTTATGTAAGAAAAATTTCAAGTCCTATAAATATCAGAATAAAACCACCTAGAAGGTCAGCTTTACAGGATAATTTATTACTGGCAGTTTTGCCAATTTTAAGTCCTATCAGACATATTACCATAGTTACGGCTGCAATTATAAGAGATTCGATAAATGCAGGAATAAATCCATAACCTGAAATTGTAAATCCTACTGAAAGAGCATCAATCGATGTTGCTATACCCTGCATTAGAAGAGTTGTAGCTGATAATCTGATGCAACAGTCAATGTCTTCATGTACTTTATGGAAGCCTTCGATGATCATCTTGCCTCCTATGAAGCATAGAAGAATAAGTGCTATCCATGGAATGAACTTCTGGAACTGTGTAAATCGTTCTACGAATGTATGAACGCACAACCAGCCTATCATAGGCATTAAGAACTGGAAAAAAGCGTATGTTCCTGCAATAATGTATGTTCTTTTTTTGCTCATTTTAGGATCACATAATCCATTTGCAAGCGACACTGAAAAAGCGTCCATTGCAAGGCCAACACCAAGCAATACGCTGTTAAAGAAAAATAAGATATTCATGTAAAATCTCCACCTTTTATTGTGAGGCGTTATTTTATAGTAACATGGCAAGTGAAACATACATTTTTATAACCATATGAGATATTTGATCTTATAAATATTAAAGTCATGCTCATGGGTAATAAAAAAGGTATAGCAGTGTGCTATACCTGAATAATCGTCATATATGACAACATGTATAGTCACTAACTATACATGAGTCTCACAAATTAAAGTAAGCCAGAATGGTTTGCCGTCCATTCAGTATGTTGACTTACTGCAATCTAAGTCCTAAAACTGATTGCCTGCTACTCCCTCACGGAATAATAAGACTATACCATCCATATAATAGAGGTGTCAACCAGATAATAATTAAAGTTTCATAACATTGTGATTAAGAATAAGATTTATAAACTAAAAAGTTATTTTTGTTTAAAGTTTTTTTGTTTTAAAATCTTTTTGACAGTAGAACAGTTATCAAAAACGAGTTATAATTATCTCTTGTATGTTACAGGAGGTTTTAAATGAAAAGGAAAGTATTATATATACTAGTCTCTGCACTGGTAATAAGCACTGTTATTACTGGATGCGGTATGGCATTAGATACTGATAATAGTAATGATAGTAGCAGTGAATTTGTTAATGAACAAAATGCAAATGGTGGAATAGGTGGTAGTGAGGTTGTAACTGCCGATAGTTCAGATAGTGCTTCAGTTTCAGATAATAGTGGATGTGATGAGTCAAGTGTCACATCTGAAAGTGATAATCTTGCATCTAATAAGGACAATAAAGTTACAGTTATTGATACATCTGATGTAACTAATGATGCACTTTTTGAATCTTTTATACATAATGAAATTCCTGCTATTTGCGGATGTAGAAAAGAAGGCTATGAAGTATATGCCAAAGATCTTCCACTTGTAGAAGAAGCCAGTGATTTTTCTGATTATACGGTTGGAGATATGATAGATCTTGATAATGACGGTGAAGATGAACTCATCCTCAATGGACCATATGGCGGAATGTTCCTGGATGCTGATACAGATGAAGGCAGTGTGCTGATACTTGCAAGAGGTGATGGAACTGCTATAAATATTGCATATACAGAATTTGAAGGAGCTATGTGGATTGTGTATTATGATGTGACTCATAGCGGAAGAGAGCAGTTCAGCCTGGATAAATATGAAGGTATTGATAATAAAGTAGATAGTTTTGAACTAAGCGCAATATATGAAGGACAGGATGATTATGATGAAAACAGTACCTTCATGTACAGAGATAATCCTATTACAATGGAAGAATACGAGAATTTGAAAAAAGAAATACTTGGTGAATAATTCAAGTCTTTGATATAGCATTTTATAAGAGTTTCACAGTGGCTTTTGCCATTGTGAAATTTTTTTGAAAATAGTATTGTAAACGCTTACATTTTTTGATATAACATTATATGTAAAGTGAATGAGCAAAAGATATGAACGATAAAGCAAATTACTTATATCTATAAGCCAATAGTTATTAAAGGGGTTTTATAAAATAAAATGTAAGAGCTTACATATCAATGCAAATGCAATTTTTTACAAATAAATATTGTAAACGCTTTATTACATTAATATGAATCTCAAATGTCTGTTTAAAGGCATGTTCTTTATATTAGGCATTAGAAATATAATGAAAACAAAGTGTAAAAAAGAATCGGTAGGAGGACTGTAAGGGTTATGGAAACACTTAATTATGAAGTACTGAAAAAATCAGGTTATGATGGATTTATTCTGGAGAAGGCACCAATTAAGGTACTTCAGTTTGGAGAGGGAAATTTCCTCAGAGCATTTGTGGATTACTTTTTTGATGTAGCCAATGAAAAGGCTGGTTTTAATGGAAAGGTAGCCCTTGTTCAGCCAATTTCACAGGGTCTTACAAGCATGATCAATGATCAGGATGCCCTGTATACATTATATCTTAGAGGTAGCGAGAATGGTGAGAAGGTAGACTTAAAGAGAGTTATCTCTGCTTGTGACTGCTGTATCAATCCATATGATGCCGATGATTACAAGAAGATGATGGACATCGCTGCAAGTGATGATCTTGAAATTGTTGCTTCTAACACAACAGAAGCTGGTATTAATTATGATCCAGCCTGCAAATTTGAAGATAAGCCAGCTGCAAGCTTCCCAGGAAAGCTTACACAGGTTCTGTATACAAGATTTAAGGCTGGTAAGAAGGGAATCGTAGTTCTATCTTGCGAGCTTATTGATAATAACGGTAAAGAGTTATTGAAGTGCGTTAACCAGTACATCGATCAGTGGGGACTTGAAGCTGAATTCAAGAAATGGGTCAATGAAGAGAACATTTTCTGCTCAACTCTTGTAGACAGAATCGTTCCAGGTCGTATCCGTGATGAAAAAGAAGTAGCTAAGCTTGAAGAAGAAAATGGCTACCATGATAATCTCATCGATGTAGGTGAAATCTTTGGTGTATGGATTATTGAAGGACCAGAAGGTCTGGAAGACAGACTCCCATTCAAGAAGGCTGGTGTTAATGTACACGTAGTTAGAGATGTTATGCCATACAAGCATCGTAAGGTTCGTATCCTTAATGGTGCTCATACAGGATTTGTTCTAGGTGCATATCTTGCAGGTCAGGATATTGTTCGTGACTGCATGCACAATGAGAACATCTCAGGCTTTATGAACAAGATGTTAAATGAAGAAGTTATTCCAACACTTCTTGATCTTGATAAAAATGATTTATTAGAATTTGCAGCTGCAGTTAAGGACAGATTCAACAATCCATTTGTTAATCACGAACTTTTAAGCATCAGCCTTAACTCAACAAGTAAGTGGAAGGCTAGAAATATGCCATCATTCCTTCAGTATATAGAGCTTAATCATAAGCTTCCAGTATGCCTTACAATGTCACTTGCTGCATATATTGCATTTTATTCATCAGATATTCAGGAGCTTAACGATAAGGGCCTTGTATGTAAGAGACCTCTTGGCAATGAATATACATGTATGGATGACAGATGGGCTCTTGAGTTCTATTATGAACACAGAAATGATTCTGATGAAGAGCTTGTAAAAGCAGTTCTTGGAAATGAGAAGATGTGGGATCAGGATCTTAACAAGATCGAAGGTCTTACACAGGCTGTAACAGAGAATCTCAAGAAGATTCGCACAGAAGGTGCAGAAGCAGCATATAAGAGCTGCCTGTAATTTTGCTTTTTTCATATTTTAACCCTATATATAACCCTAAACGAAAGAGGAGTAGATGCAAATCTGCTCTTTTTTCATTTTTTTAATAATTAATTAACAATATACCGTTATACTAAATGGTATAATTAGTCCGTACACTATATGTTTGTTGTTGAGTATTCTATAGAGGGCAGAGATTGAAAAAACGATATATTATTATCATCAATATACTCATAGTAGGTTTGATTCTGTTCTTTATCATGAAATATGCAAAGGATAGAGTTGAGGAGTCAAATCAGGTTTCTGTTGCGTCTTTTGAGAAAATGACAACTACAACAGAGCAAATTGTTGTTAACTATATTGAGGATGAGCAACAACTATGTGATATTTGGGCAAACTACATCAATAGATCTGCAGAGGCCGGAAATGCAATGACTGTTGATGATGCCATTTCATATATTAGAAAAGCAAAAATTTCTCCTGAAATATCAGGACATCTTATTTTTATTGATGATGGTTCGATGGCTGGTATATCAACAACCGCTAGCTCTACTGATCCGTATAATTACTCTGTAAATTATTCCCACATTAATATTTTTGACAAACTAGAAATCAGTAATGAACAAGGTGCTGTTAATTTAACAAGAGCTTATACAAATCCTTTAAATGGTGTTCAATCAATAGGTTTTTTGAACAATATAAAAGTTTTAGACAAAGAAACAGGCAAAATTAGAGATGGGGTTATTATCCGTGTTGTGCCTGTTAGTCAATTAGAACAAAAGCTGGTTTTTTTAAAAGGTGAATATGAGAATGTTGAAATATCTATTATAGACTGGGATGGTAACTATATGATTCATGGTAAATCCCTTAAAAATAGTAATTTCTTTGAATTTTTGAAATCATATAATCCAATGTCATCGGAAGATTATAACAACTTTGTGGATACCATACACACAGGAATTGGAAATATGCACATCACTAATTCCCAAAATGAAGATGCAGTAATAGCATATGCTCCGCTAGTTGGCTTGCATTCATGGTTCCTTGTGGCGTACATTCCAACATGGGAACTAACAATTAATGTGTCTATCGATTGGTTACTTTTAGGAATTGTTACTAGTGGACTTATGATTCTCTTGTTATTTAACCTATTAATTTTACAGAATTATAATAGAAAGTTGACAGTGGCAGCAGAGAACGCAAATCAGGCGAACGAGGCAAAGTCATATTTTTTATCCACAATGTCACATGATATTAGAACACCAATGAATGCCATAATAGGCATGAATGAAATGATTCTAAGGGATAGTAATGATAAAGAAATTCTCATGTATTCCGAGAATATTAGAAATGCTGGAAATACTCTACTTGGAATCATAAATGACATTCTGGATTTTTCTAAAATTGAAGCTGGAAAAATGGAAGTCATTAATGTGGATTACAATTTTGTTTCTCTTTTGAATGATGTTGTTAATATGGTTCAGAGAAAGGCTGATGAAAAGAATCTGGACTTTATATTGGATGTTGATAAGAATATCCCAAGTATACTTCATGGTGATGAGATTAGAATTAAGCAGGTTATAATCAACATTCTGTCAAATGCTGTTAAATATACAACTGAGGGGAGCATAATATTTTCAATACAAGGCAGTGAATGCGTGGATGGTTCAGACTCTGTTATCCTCAATGTAAGTGTAAAGGATACAGGTGTTGGCATAAAACAAGAGGATCTAGAAAAGCTGTTTGTAGCATTTGAGAGAATTGATGAAAAGAAGAATAGAAATATTGAGGGAACTGGCCTTGGCATGGCAATTGCACAAAAATTTCTCAATATGATGGACAGCAAAATCCAAGTGGAAAGTGAGTATGGAAAGGGTTCAGTGTTTTCATTTAGTTTAAAACAAAAGGTGATAAACTGGGAACCACTTGGAGAATATGAAGAAGCTTACAAACGATACCTATTAAGATGTGAGCAATACAAAGTACAGTTCATAGCGCCGAAAGCTA
>CAMJFD010000095.1 GCA_946404845.1 uncultured Butyrivibrio sp.
GTCTGTTATATTCAGCAATGAGCCTGTCAGCCTCTTCAACCCTCTTACGATACTCACTCTCCATAGTTATATTAGGATTATAGTAAAAAAGTGTAATATCAAAATATTCCCTAAGGTACTCCAAACAATATGAAGAACAAGGCGCACAACACGCATGCAACAATATACGCGGATGCTCCCCCCTCGCACTAAAATCTTCTATAAACTTCTGCAGCTGCCCTGCATAATCTAAATCTTTCTATACATACACCATTATCAAATCACCAGTTTTGCAGTAAAATTATAAATGATATAGGAGTCAAAATCAAAAAATACTTTCATGCTTGCATGAAAATATTTTTTGATTCTTGACCCTAACAAATATGAGGAAAAAAGCAACACGAATGAAATGAGTGGGGCGTTTTTCGAATATTTGTAGAATTGCGGGAGCGCAGCGGAGCAATTCGTATATCATTTATACAGTGAATCATTTCACTAACAAATATGAGAAAATAAGCAACACGAATGAAATGAGTGGGGCGATTTCCGAATTGCGGGAATTTATACTACATTTGGAGGAGAATAAACGGCAATATGAACTTTAGACGAGCTACTGAAAAGGATTTGGCAAAGGTCGACGACCTTCTAAATCAGGTAAACCTCGTTCATCACATTGGACGACCTGATTTATTTAACATAGGCAGAAAATATACAGACGAACAGCTACTAGTACTGTTCAAAGATGATACAAGACCTATTTTTGTTGCAACTGATGAAGACGACAATGTACTGGGATATGCATTCTGCATCTCACAGCAACACGTTAATGACAACATACTGACAGACATCAAGACACTCTACATTGATGACCTCTGCGTAGATAAAACAACACGCGGACAGCATGTAGGAAAATCACTTTATGAATACGTACTACAATATGCCAGAGAAAATAACTATTACAACGTAACACTTAACGTATGGGCACTCAATGAAAGTGCACGTAAATTCTATGAATCATGTGGTATGCAGGTACAGAAAATAGGAATGGAGACCATTTTATAATATGGCTGATACTACTATCATTAGACAACGAATCATATTCAAAGGTCGCGTCCAGGGTGTAGGTTTTAGATACAGAGCCCGCTATGCTGCAGATGGCATGGGACTAACTGGATGGGTTCAGAATGAATGGGATGGATCTGTTATAATGGAGGTTCAGGGCAGACTTGATACTATCAACGAAATGCTACGCCTCCTCAATCACAGTTCATTTATAGAAATTGATGACGTAGACCGCATGAATATCCCTGTTGAAGAATATGAATCAGGATTTCATGTACATTAAATTCAAATACTTACTATCACATATAGTTCCAAGAAGGAAGCGGCTCTGGAACTACAACTCATATGTGAAAACAATTTTTTTATCCGCTTCAGAGGGAGTATTATGGGCTTTAAGAATTCAAAAGTAGCCATTGTAGGAATCGGAAATGTTGGTGCAACAACAGCTTACAGCATTATCAATCAGGGCTTATGTGAAGAAGTAGTTCTAATTGATATCAATAAGGATAAGGCTTATGCAGAAGCACTTGATATGCAGCATTCTATTTATTTTATGAATAGAAATATTACTGTAAAAGCCGGTGATTACAGTGACTGTGCTGATGCCGATGTGGTAGTAATAACAGCATCTGCTCCAATGCCTAAGGATTCACATAACAGACTTGAGATGCTGACACCTAGTATGAACATTATGAAATCAATTGTTGATTCTGTAATGGATAGCGGTTTCAACGGAATATTCCTGATTGTTTCAAACCCTGTAGATATTATGACTTACTACGTATGGAGACTCTCTGGACTTCCTAAGAATCAGGTGATCGGAAGTGGTACTACACTTGATACAGCGCGTCTGTGCTGCGAATTATCACAGCTATATGAACTTGATTCAAAGAGTGTAGAGGCCTTTGTTATAGGTGAACACGGTGACAGCGAACTTGTTTCATGGAGTTCAGCTACTATCGGTGGAAAGTCAGTTTCTGATGTTATGGAAGATAACATGAGCAGAACTGGTGATAATACCAAAGACAAGCTCTTGCAGCAGACCAAAGAAGCCGGCTGGGATATTTTCAATCGTAAGGGTAATACAAGTTATGGTATAGCAGCATCAGCTACTGCTATTATTAAATCAATACTCTTTAATGAAAATCGTATCTTACCTGTCAGCGTATGTCTGAGTGGTCAGTACAACTTAAAGAACCTGTTCCTCAGTGTTCCGACAATCATCAACAAACGCGGTGCCAAGGAAATAGTTGAAATCAAGCTGACCAAAGACGAAATGGATGCACTTCAGCACTCAGCTAGTGTAGTTCAGGATTTCTATAAAGACCTTCAAATTTGATATATGTATAATAAACAGCCCTTGTAAATGATTTTCTATTACATTTACAAGGGCTGTTTTATATTAGTTATAAATTCTAATTACATTAAACCTTAGCAATATCAATAATTTCGATATTCTCTTCTGTACTAGCATTTTCAAGAGAACTTACAAGTGCTCTTGCTGTATCAAGTGCAGTGATTACGTTAACACCTGTCTCGATAGCTGTACGTCTGATAAGGAATCCATCTCTGCTCTTATCTCTACCCTGTGTAGGAGTATCGATTACAAGATCAATCTTGTGTCCCAGGATAAGGTCGATAACTGTAGGTGATTCCTGGCTGATACGGTTAACTCTTCTAGCCTTTACACCATTTTCATTAAGTGTATCTGCTGTAGATCTTGTTGCATAGATTATATATCCAAGCTTTTCATATCTACGAGCTATATCAATAACTTCACCCTTATCTGCATCCTTAACTGTGATGATCATCTGCTTATGCTTAGGCAGGTTGTATCCAGCTCCAAGGAATGCCTTATAAAGAGCTTCGTTAAAGTTAGTGCTGATACCAAGACACTCACCTGTAGACTTCATTTCTGGTCCAAGGCTGATCTCAGCTCCACGAATCTTCTCAAATGAGAATACTGGCATCTTAATAGCGATGTGAGCTGCTTCCTTCTGAAGACCTGGTGTATATCCGAGATCCTTGAGCTTCTTACCCATCATTACCTGAGCTGCAAGGTCAACGATTGGAATACCTGTTACCTTACTGATGTATGGTACAGTACGTGATGATCTTGGGTTAGCCTCAATGATATATACTTCATCGCCAACTGCGATGAACTGTACATTGATAAGACCGATAACATGAAGGGCCTTAGCAAGTCTTCTTGTATATTCACCAATTTTTTCCTTACAAGCCTGACTAAGAGTCTGTGCAGGATATACAGAGATTGAATCACCTGAGTGAATACCTGATCTCTCAATATGCTCCATGATACCTGGGATTACGATATCTTCGCCATCACATACGGCATCAACTTCTGTCTCTGTTCCCTGAAGATACTTATCTACAAGGATTGGGTGATCCTGTGAATATCTGTTGATGATATTCATGAACTCTTCTATTTCCTGATCGCTGAGGGCTATCTGCATACCCTGACCACCAAGAACGTATGAAGGTCTTACAAGTACTGGGTAACCAATTCTGTTAGCAGCTTCTTTAGCTTCTTCTGCTGTATAAACTGTAGCACCCTCTGCTCTTGCAATTCCTGTCTCTTCAAGAATCTTATCAAAGAGCTCTCTATCCTCAGCTGCATCAACATCTGCTGCATCTGTTCCATAGATCTTAACACCCATCTTCATAAGATCCTGAGTCAGCTTAATAGCTGTCTGTCCACCGAACTGAACTACTGCTCCATCTGGTTTCTCAAGACGTACGATATTCTCAACATCCTCTGGAGTAAGTGGCTCAAAATAAAGCTTATCAGCTATATCAAAGTCAGTACTTACTGTCTCAGGGTTATTATTGATAATGATTGTCTCATATCCTGCCTTAGAAAATGCCCATGTAGCATGAACTGAACAGTAATCGAATTCGATACCCTGACCAATTCTGATAGGACCTGAACCAAGTACGAGGATTTTTTTCTTACCACTATTAGCACTAAGAGCAGCTTCATCTTCTGAATCTGGTCCGTTATATACTGAATAGTAGTATGGTGTAGCTGCTTCGAACTCAGCTGCACATGTATCAACTATCTTAAATGATGCTGTAATGTTATTGTCATAACGCATCTGTTTAACTTCATCTACAGTCTTACCTGTAAGTCTTGCTATAACTGTATCTGGATACTCAAGGCGCTTAGCTTCGAGGAGCTTATCAGCTGTAAGCTCACCCTTCTTGAGTGACATTTCCATCTGTACAAGGTTATTAAGCTTGTCGATGAACCAGTTATCAATCATTGTAATGTGATGGATCATCTGATATGGATAATTTCTTCTAAGAGCTTCTGCAATTACCCAAATTCTCTGATCATCTACTTTGTAAAGTCTCTCTGTGAGTTCCTCATCTGAGAGGTTACTGAAATCATAGCTGTCAAGGCAGTCAACATGCTGTTCAAGTGAACGGATAGCCTTCATCATTGCACCTTCAAAGTTAGTGCAGATACTCATTACTTCACCAGTTGCTTTCATCTGTGTTGTAAGAGTTCTCTTAGCTGTGATGAACTTATCAAATGGAAGTCTTGGGAACTTAACTACGCAGTAATCAAGTGTTGGCTCAAAACTTGCATATGTCTTACCTGTAATAGCATTCTTGATTTCATCAAGTGTATATCCAAGTGCGATCTTGGCAGCAACCTTGGCGATAGGATAACCTGTAGCCTTAGATGCAAGAGCAGATGAACGGCTAACACGAGGGTTAACTTCGATTACGCAGTACTCAAAACTTGTTGGATGAAGAGCGAACTGTACGTTACATCCACCAGTAATCTGCAGCTCATCAATAATATTAAGAGCTGCGCTTCTGAGCATCTGGTATTCCTTATCAGAAAGTGTCTGTGAAGGAGCTACTACGATACTGTCACCTGTATGTACACCAACTGGATCGATATTCTCCATGTTACATACTGTGATGCAGTTACCAGCACTATCTCGCATTACTTCATATTCGATTTCCTTCCAACCTGAGATACATCTTTCTACAAGTACCTCTGTTGCTCTTGAAAGTCTGAGTCCGTTTGCAAGGATATCTTCAAGTTCAGCCTGATTATGAGCGATTCCACCGCCGCTACCACCAAGTGTGTATGCAGGACGCAGAACTACTGGGTAACCGATCTTGTTTGCAAAATCAATACCAGACTGAAGATCATGTACTACAAGTGATGCTGCACATGGCTCTCCGATCTTTTCCATTGTATCCTTGAACTCCTGACGGTCTTCAGCCTTTTTGATTGTCTCAGCTGTTGTACCAAGGAGCTTAATATTATGTTTTTCAAGGAAGCCTGACTCAGCAAGCTCCATACCAAGGTTCAAACCAGCCTGTCCGCCAAGTGTAGGCAGTACGCTGTCTGGCTTTTCCTTTTCTATAATCTGCTCAAGGACCTTTACTGTAAGAGGCTCGATATAAACCTCATCAGCAATATCCTTATCTGTCATAATTGTTGCAGGGTTAGAGTTTACAAGTACAACCTCTACGCCTTCTTCTTTAAGAGAACGACAAGCCTGTGTACCTGCATAGTCGAACTCTGCAGCCTGTCCGATTACAATAGGACCGGAACCAATAACGAGTACTTTTTTTACATCTTTATTCTTAGGCATTTTCGTTTCCTCTCATCATTCCAATAAATCTATCAAATAAATAGCTACTATCCTGTGGGCCTGGGCATGCTTCTGGATGGAACTGAACTGTGAAGATGTTCTTGCCTACATAAGCAAGACCTTCGTTTGTACCATCGTTTACATTGATAAATGCTGGCTCAGCAACATTCTTGTCGAGCTTGTCCATATCTACTACATAACCATGGTTCTGAGAAGAAATGTATACTCTTCCAGTTGCAAGGTCTTTAACAGGATGGTTTCCACCTCTATGACCATATTTCATCTTAAATGTATCTGCTCCAGTTGCAAGTGCCATGAGCTGATGTCCAAGACAGATTGCAAAAATTGGAACATTGCTGTCATAGAGCTTTTTAACCTCTTTAATAATCTCTGTACATTCCTTAGGATCTCCAGGTCCATTTGAAAGCATTATTCCATCTGGATTGTCCTTAAGAATCTCTTCTGCTGTTGTATCGCAAGGATATACTGTAACATCACATCCTCTTGCCACAAGTGAATCAGCTATATTTCTCTTTGCACCGATATCAAGCAGCGCAACCTTTAAGCCTTTACCGTTAAGTTCTCTTACGATTGATGGCTTCTTTTCTCTCTTAGTATGATCTCCAGCCTGATCAGCCTTATAATCATCTGCTACAAAAACAGCGCTTCCTGAAATTGGGCCGTTCTCTTCAATATTCTGAACACCCTTATATTCCATCTTTGTCTTTGTACTAACTTTTTCTACAACCTTACCTGTTGTATAAGCCTTAAGCTGTGGGATGATTTCGTCTATGTTGTAATTCTCGTTTGTTGTAATCATTCCGTTCATTGTTCCTTTTTCACGAAGAACTCTTACAAGTGCTCTTGTATCGATTCCTTCAATTCCTGGAACATCATATTTTACTAGGAAATCCTGAAGTGTCATATCACATCTGAAGTTTGATGCCACTCCTGAAAGCTCTCTGATTATTACTCCATCAAGCCATGGTCTGTCTGATTCCATATCATCAACACAAACGCCGTAATTACCAATAAGTGGATATGTCATACATACAGCCTGTCCAGCATATGAAGGATCTGTAAATACTTCTGTATATCCAGCCATAGATGTATTGAAAACAATTTCACTGATTACATCTTTATCAGCACCAAAATGCTTTCCTTTAAAGACTGTACCGTCTTCTAGTATCAAAAAAGCTTTCATTCCTACCTCCGAAATATTCTATATATGTTTGCATCTTAAATTCATAGAGTTCTTACTGCATTTTATCCAGCTAGAACTCTATGATTAACTTGTTAATTATTTGAAATATTTAACACCTGACTCAAAGATCTTAAGATCCTGATCACCGTAGATATTAATTGCAACGCCATCACCGCGTCTTTCTGAGTGAGCCATCTTACCAAGACATCTTCCATCTGGAGATGTAATACCTTCAACAGCCATGTATGAACCATTGATGTTCCACTCATCATCCATTGAAACGTTGCCTTCAAGGTCACAGTACTGTGTAGCAATCTGTCCGTTTGCAAAGAGATCTTTTAATACTGCTTCTGGAGCAACGAATCTACCTTCACCATGTGAAGCAGGATTTGTATATACACCACCAAGTTCAGCACCTGTAAGCCATGGTGATTTATTTGATACAACCTTAAGGTAAGCCATCTTAGAGATATGTCTTCCGATTGTATTAAATGTAAGTGTTGGTGAATCACTGTTCTGTCCAGTGATCTGTCCATTTGGTACAAGTCCCAGCTTGATCATAGCCTGGAATCCGTTACAGATACCAAGTGCAAGACCGTCTCTGTTCTGAAGCAGATCATTTACTGCATTCTTGATTTCCTCATTCTGGAATGCTGTAGCAAAGAACTTAGCACTTCCGTCTGGTTCGTCACCAGCTGAGAATCCACCTGGGAACATGATGATCTGTGCGTTTGAAATAGCCTTCTTAAACTCTGCTACTGACTCAACAATATCATTAGCATCTCTATTTCTGAAAATCTTAACTACAGTATTTGCTCCAGCTCTTTCAAATGCTGCTGCACTATCGTATTCGCAGTTTGTACCAGGGAATACTGGAATGAATACTGTTGGCTTTGCAACCTTATTCTTACATACGTATACGCTATCTGCCTTATAAAGCTTACTTTCAACTTCTGACTTATCATCAGAAACTGTTGTCTTAAATACCTTTTCAAGTTTGCCTTTCCAGCTATCAAGAGCTTCCTGACCACTGATCTTGGCATCCTTGTATTCAAATTCGAATGTATCTGTTACTGTACCGATTTCTCTAGCACCAGCAGCAAGTACTTCGCTAAGTGATTCTGCAGGAACTTCTGCAATGATATCACCCATTCCGTTAGCAAAGAGTTCTTCTGCCTTAAGCTCATCTGAAAGCTTAACTCCAAGTCCGTTACCAAATGCCATCTTAGAAACAGCTGCTGCAACACCGTAGCTGTCAAGTGCATAACCAGAAACGATCTTGCCAGCATGCATAAGCTCTGTAATCTTGCTGTAGAGAGCCATAACCTTTTCATATACAGGAAGGTCATACTCATCCTTTGCAATCTTGAACTCAACAAGCTTGTTACCAGCTTTCTTAAGTTCTGATGTTACGATATCAGACTGTTTTGCAATATCTACTGCAAATGATACAAGTGTTGGTGGAACGTTGATCTCATTGAATGTTCCAGACATAGAGTCCTTACCACCAATTGATGCAATACCAAATCCCATCTGTGCATCATATGATCCAAGAAGTGCTGTGAATGGCTCGCTCCATCTTGAAGCATCTTCTGTCATTCTCTTGAAGTATTCCTGGAATGTGAAGTGAAGGTTTCTGTAATCTCCACCACCTGCTACTATTCTTGCAACTGACTCTGTTACAGCATAAACAGCTCCATGATATGGGCTCCAGCTTGATATATATGGATCAAAACCGTATGACATCATTGTAACTGTGTCTGTCTTACCCTTAAGTACTGGAAGCTTTGCAACCATCTGCTGTGTTTCTGTCAGCTGATATTTACCACCATATGGCATAAGTGTTGAACCTGCACCGATTGATGAATCGAACATTTCAACAAGACCCTTTTGTGAACATACATTGAGGTCAGCCATTTCAGAAAGCCATGCTGCCTTAACATCTCCATTTGCAAGTGCCTTAGCTGCATCCTCTGAAGCAATTTTATTTAAATAGTTATCTTCTTTACTTGGTATATCTACCTTAACTGTTGTTTCCTGGTGAGCGCCGTTTGTATCAAGGAATGATCTCTTAATATTAACGATCTTCTTACCTCTCCAGTTAAGTACAAGTCTTGGCTCTTCTGTTACTACAGCAACCTTAACAGCTTCAAGGTTCTCTTCTGCAGCATATTCAAGGAACTGATCTACATTCTTAGGATCAACAACTACTGCCATTCTCTCCTGTGACTCAGAAATTGACAGTTCTGTTCCATCAAGACCGGCATATTTCTTAGGTACAAGGTCAAGGTTGATGTCAAGACCATCTGCAAGTTCACCAATAGCAACTGATACACCGCCTGCACCAAAGTCGTTACACTTCTTGATAAGTTCACTAACTTCTGGTCTTCTGAATAATCTCTGAAGTTTACGCTCTGTAGGAGCATTACCCTTCTGTACTTCTGCACCACATGTTGTAAGTGAAGAACTTGTATGAGCCTTAGATGAACCTGTAGCTCCGCCACAGCCATCACGTCCTGTACGTCCGCCAAGGAGTACGATGATATCTCCTGGATCTGAACTCTCTCTGATAACGTGTTCCTGAGGAGCAGCACCCATAACTGCACCGATTTCCATTCTCTTAGCTACATAGTTTGGATGATATACTTCTTTAACATATCCTGTAGCAAGACCAATCTGGTTACCATATGATGAATATCCAGAAGCAGCACCTCTTACAAGTCTCTTCTGTGACAGCTTGCCTTTAAGTGTCTCAGATACTGGAACTGTAGGATCAGCAGCACCTGTAACACGCATTGCCTGATATACATATCCTCTTCCTGAAAGCGGATCTCTGATAGCACCACCAAGACATGTAGCTGCACCACCAAATGGCTCGATTTCTGTTGGGTGGTTGTGTGTTTCGTTCTTGAAGAATACAAGCCAGTTCTCTGTAACTTTACCCTGACCGTAGTCAACCTCTACAGGTACAACTACTGTACAAGCATTGTTTTCTTCTGACTTCTCCATATCTGTAAGTTTGCCATCAGCCTTAAGCTTCTTCATACCCATAAGAGCAAGGTCCATCAGGCAGACAAATTTTTCTTCCTTCTTAGCAGGATCTGAATAAATTTCATCTCTTGCAATGAGGTATTTATTATATGTATCTTCGATAGGCTTTTTATAATAACCTTCTCCGAATGTAATGTCCTTAAGTTCTGTTCCGAATGTTGTATGACGGCAGTGATCTGACCAGTATGTATCAAATACTCTGATTTCTGTCATTGTAGGATCTCTGTGTTCGTCATCCTGGAAGTATCCCTGAATCCACTTGAAATCATTGAATGTCATAGCAAGACCAAGTGATTCATACAGACTCTTAAGTTCATCTTCTGACATATCCTTAAAGCCATCAAGAATCTTAACATCTTCTGGCTCGTCATAGTTCTCAATAAGAGTTTCAGGCTTATCCATTGAGCACAGTCTTGAATCAACCGGGTTCATTGTATAGTCTTCAATCTTGTGAAGTTCCTCGTCTGAAACATTACCTATAAGCATATATGTAACAGCGCTCTTAATAACTGGATTCTCATCACCCTTAATAAATCTTACGCACTGTTCAGCGGAATCAGCTCTCTGATCGAACTGTCCTGGAAGAGCTTCGATGCTAAATACCTTTGCATTAGAAGGTATTTCGATGTTCTCATGATATAGAATATCAACAGGTGGCTCTGAAAAAACTGTTGTGCATGCCTTTTCAAATACTTCATCTGAAACGTTTTCTACATCATATCTGATGAAAATACGTACTTTTTCAACAGAAGTTATCCCCAGATAGCTTTTAATTTCGTGTCTTAAATCTTTCGCTTTGCCTGCAAAAGGGGCTTTTTTCTCAACATAAACTCTTCTTACGCTCATAATTTCTCCTTTTCCTTCAAACCTTACCTTATATCTAAAACATGCAAGCATGTAATTTAGCTATTAAAAAATATCGTGAAATCACCTTACCGTTTATTGCTTGTCTCTTACAGTAATTTCTAATTCACACAATACCTTTTTTTATGATAATAGCTGCATCGCAGCTATTATCATAAAAAAAGGTACTCCGGATTAATAGAAGTACCTTTAATTAATATTAATTATTCAATTCATCGGGCACTAACCCCTTTAACACATATATCAATTCACGATCTACAATTTCTTCGGAAATTCCCATTGTACTACCTGCCACTTTTAATCCTTCTATCACATACATCAAATTGCGAGCACATCCTCTTGGATCATCGCAATAGAATTCGTTGCTTCTTATTCCATTTTCTATTAACCGCTCGGCAATCATTACGGCTGTATCGAATTGAGTCCTTATTGGATTTTCATTCGGGGCTACCTTATTCTCTGTAAAATACTCAAAAGTTGCAACCGATAGATTATTCTTCTTTTTAAGAATCATCTTCTTTTGCTCCTTAAGGAATATGGCTAGCATGTCTCCAGCAGTCGCATCATTTCTGAGCGCTCTCTCAATTGCCTCATCGTCGTCATCATCCTCCTCGGTAGCAAGTACCTCCAGGAATATCTCCGATGTGCTGGAGAAGTATAGATATAAACCGCCTCTGCTAATTTCACAGGCATCTACGATGTCTTTCATCGTAACGTTCTTATATCCTTTGCTAGAGAAGACCTCTCTGGCCTTTTCTATAATATATTTTCTCTTCTGAGTAGATTTATCTGTCATCCCAGTACCTCAAATATATCTTGGAAATTATACCCTAAGACTACAAAATTGCCAAGCACCTATTTACAAAAAAAATTATTTTTGTCAAAATGCCAATTCAATGTGCCTTTAGCTCCATTTTTTTATTAATTCTTGCATCTTGGATATTAGTTTATAGTAAACGCCGTTCTTAACACCTTCACTCCAGACTACTCCCTTTGTCCTGCCTTCAATAATATACTTAGACAAAATTCCTGCAAGGTCTGCTATATCTCTTATTTCTGCAGAATCAATGAATTCCAGCTCATCTTTAAGATTAGTAATTCCAACCCTGGTGTATACATATACATAATTCCTGTCTATCATCTTGGTACTCTCGCAGTCCCTTACAAAATTCATAAGTTCTGAGTCATACACAGGAAATGGCATAGAATGAGCAAGATCACTACTGTTATATTTTTGCTGAGTGTCATCTTTATTCAGATGTAATTCGAAATACCCAAGATATTTAGTTAGAAGCTCTACATCATCCTTATATCTAGCGACCAGATCTTCAATACTGTTTTCATGAACATTATCATTGTTTTCATTTGCCATATAAGTTCTCCCGAATTCTTCAAAAACCTACTGCACACTATGGAATCAATAATCTATGACTTTTTGTCACTTCGTTCCAAAAGTCATGCAAATAGGCCAATTGAAAT
>CAMJFD010000096.1 GCA_946404845.1 uncultured Butyrivibrio sp.
GCTGCGTTTCATCGCTGTAATATATCTCATTCCCGGTAAATAGTCTTACCTTGATACCCGCATCTGTTGCTGCCTGCTGCAGCTGATCTCTATGCGCTTTCATCCTAACAGGTGTCAAATTTCTGTGCATAGGTTTGTGGTGCGGAGTCAAAATGATATTCTCTGTCCCCTCTGATACTGCTATCTTGAGCATTTCGAGGCTTGTCTTCATATCTGGCGATCCATCATCAACACCAGGCATGATATGACAATGTATGTCGATACATGGTCCCATAGCACCTCTTTTTATAAAAAAATTTTATTTATAACTACAATTTCTAGCGGTATTTCATCTTATATTGTACAACAAATAGTATTTCTATTCAACTACGCGTACTGCCTAAGCCTTGGAAATTACTATAATTTTGAGCTTTTTATACCACAAAGAGCCAGCAGAATCATATTTCAAATTCTGCTGGCTCTATTAAAACCCCATTTATAAAAGATTTATTATAAAAACCTTTTATTATTCCTTCTCTAAATATTACTTGTGGTAATTATTCCTAAAATCCACTTAAGACTTATCTGATACCAATTTCTGTATCTTCCTGTCTTACTACGCTATTATCCTTGATATAATCAACGATTTCATCAATAGTAGTAAATGCAACAGATACATAGCTGTCTGCACATCCATAATATAATGCAATTTTACCGCTTTCACTATCATGAATAGTTGCGCATGGGAAGCATACGTTAGGTACAAAACCTCTTTCTTCATACCACTTCTCAGGTGTTAACAGAAACTTATCACATCTGTATTTGACAATTGATGGATTGTCGATGTCCAGAATAGCTCCACCTATTGAATATACAAATCCATTACATGTTCCGCTTACACCATGATAGAATAACAGCCATCCTTCTGATGTCTCAATTGGTGCTGCGCCTCCGCCTATCTTAACGGATTCCCACCATTCATTGGATCTGCCCATTACATGTCTGTGCTTGCCCCAGAATACCATATCTGGTGACTCAGACAGGAATATATCTCCAAATGGTGTATGTCCTGAATCTGAAGGTCTTGATAACATTACATAATTACCATTGATCTTTCTTGGGAACAGAACAGCATTTCTATTAAATGGAATAAATGGATTCTCAATTCTTACAAATGTTTTGAAATCCTTGGTCTTAGCAACTCCAATTGCTGCACCGTAGAAATCTCCGCACCATATAATATAATAAGTGTCCTCTACCTTAACAAGTCGTGGATCATATGCATATACAGGCATAAATGGTTCACCTTTTTCATTCACAAATGGAATCTTGCTCTTGTCAAAATCCCAGTGAATACCATCTGCACTTCTGCCTAAATAGATATATGGAATTCCATTAGTCTGCTCTCCTCTGAACACTCCGATAAATCCATCTTCGTAAGGCATTACAGCACTGTTAAATATACGTGCTACATTTTCTACAGGATTTCTATCTATAATTGGATTCTCGCTATATCTCCAAATAGGAGCTCCTGTTAAATTATCTGGTCTATCCTGCCAAGGAACATTCTTTACAGGATTGCTATATATTTTTACTCTAGGCATCTCATCCTCCAACACACAACTATTACAACATACAAATATTCATTAAATATTACTGATACAACGCATCCAGCGCACTCTGTACAAGCTGCTTATTAGTCTCCTGGAACTGCGCAGCTGTCATAGTACCATCAAGAAGTGATGGAATCTGGTAGTCAACACCAAGAGCATTCCAGATATCAAATGCTCCCTTTTCGCCAACGCTTTCCATAACTGCATAATTTTCTTCTGTGATTGCACAATCTTCCCACCATGTAAGATCACCATCACGAAGTTCTGTATCTCCCTGATACCAGTTGTTCCAATCTTCAAATACTGCATATACAAGTTCTGGATCATCAACACCTTCTGGAATCATCCATGCGTTACCTGATGATACGTTCTTAGTTGCGTTTGTTTCCTGGTCACCTGAAGGTCCAACTGGGAATGGGCACCATACTACATCAAATCCAAGATCCTGATCTGCGTTTGCATTTGAAATCCATGCAGCTGTGATCCAGAATGCTACTGTTCCATCCATGTATGCGTTCTGGTTGTAATCAAAGTCATCAACGTTCCAAGGATTTGCAATATGATCTACATTGTACATGTTATAGATGAATTCAAAACACTCTGCTACTTCTGGGCTTGACATATTCTCTGTAGCTGAACTTGCAATTGTTGTTCCGTTACTCATTGTCATAAGGTTGATGAGGAAGTCGAAACGTGAACCATATCCATAAACATCTGTTACACCATCACCGTTTGTATCCTGTGTAAGAGCGATCATGTACTCTCTCCACTTATCCCATGTCCACTCACCTCTCTCATATAATGCATTAGGATCTTCAAGACCTGCATCATCAAGGAGCTGCTTGTTATAAGCGAGCATATATGTATTTGCAAGAAGTGTCTCTGCTGAATATGTTGTGAACAGGTATGTTCCATCATCAAGACCGATGTCTGATGGCTGGAATACCATGTGATCTGATAATACATCAGCATCTGCTGGCAGAACTTCTTCAAGGTTTGTAGCATATCCATTAAGAGCTGCTGGAATACCAAATCCAAGATCTACTTCATAGATATCGCAGTCAGGCTTACCAGACAGGATAGATGTATTGATTGATTCCTGAATACCATCCCATGTGAGGTTTACAAATTCAATCTTTACATTATATTTCTCTTCTACTCTCTTAACATTATCAAAGTGGAGCTGTGCAAGTTCTTCATCTGATACAGAAGGATCATCATAGATATCTTCATTAGTACTGTCATAGTAATGGTCATACCATGTACCAATCTTGATTGTTCTTGTCTCACCTTCGTTGTAAACAGATGCTGTATCATCTGAAGCCTCTTCTGTATCAGCTTCTTCTGTTTCTGCATCTTCTGTCTCTTCTGCTTCTGTCTCTGCAGCTGACTCAGTTGTATCTGTCTCTGCATCTGTTGTTGTAGTAGTCTCAGTTCCTGAGCTTCCACAAGCTGTTGCACTAACTGCAAGAATTACACTAAGTCCAAGTGCCAAGAATTTGTTCATCTTCTTCATACTATTTTTCCCCTTTTCTTATATATCCTGCTATAACAGGACTACTTATTAGTGTCATTTATTTGTTACTGCAGGTCCTGTATCTGATACAGACATCTCCTACAAGGCCTGCCGTACTTAATACCTTCTTATTTTATTAAATTATTCAGTTACTGCATCTCCAACGCTTACTGAATAGATTTCCCATGCATCTGCTGATTCACCCTGAAGCTCAACTGTATACTCTTCCCAGCCATCGCCAAAATACTCTGCGAGCTGTTCATATGTATACTGAATAACTCCATTTCCTGTATCTAATCCATCTGGTACAAATGTCTCTTCATTTACGCCACGAAGCCATGAACCCTTAGGATTTGGATTATCATCGCCGCTTACAGCAACGAACCATACAGGTGAAGCTGAGCTATATGAAATGTTAATAACCTTACCTGGCTTTAATAACTCTTTCATCTCATCTGTAAGTTCTACGCCCGCCTGAGCCCAGCCATCTGCTGATGCTGCAAAGCCTTCAAGGTTCTTACTGTTAGATACGATCTGAAGTGGTGTTCCAACGCTTACGCTAAATACCTGCCATGCACTCTGAGATTCACACTGAAGCTGATCTGTATATGCTTCCCAGCCATCGCCCCAGAACTCTGCAAGCTGTTCATATGTATAAACGATCTTGTCACCAGAACCATTTACAGCTCCGCATGGTTCAAATGTTGATTCATCAACGCCTCTAAGCCATGTTCCCTTAGGATTTGGATTCTCATCTGTACTTACATTTACAAACCATACAGGTGTTTCTGATGAATACTCGATTTCGATATAGCTGCCTGGCTTTAAGAGTTCTCTCTGCTCATCTGTTAATGTGATACCTGCCTGTGCCCAGCCATCTGCTGATGCTTCAAATCCTTCAAGAGCTGTCTTATTGCCCAGTACTCTGTATCCTGAATCTGTACCAACCTTAACTGATGATACTGACCAGTCACTTGCTGATTCACACTGAAGAGTTACTGTGTACTGTTCCCAGTCTTCTCCAAAGAACTCTACAAGCTGCTCATATGTATACTGAATCTTATTACCATCTGTAGATACGAATCCGTTTGGTTCAAATGTCTCCTGATCAACACCTCTAAGCCATGTTCCAAGCGGATTTGGATTTTCCTCATCACTTACTGCAACAAGCCATACTGGTGTGTCAGCTGAGTATTCAATTTCGATGATAGAACCAGGTACCAGAAGCGCCTTCATATCATCTGTAAGATCTATACCTGCCTGTGCCCAGCCTGCTTCTGAAACTGAGAATCCTTCAAGCTCTGTTGCATCTTTTAATGAATAGAGATTAGGATCATCACTGTTTTCTTGTGCTACAAATTCTGCTGATGTATCAACGCCAAGTGCATTTCCGTCTGCATCAAGGAATGCCACATCATCGATATACAGAATTGTCTGACCTGCGCCCTCTGAATTTGCATTATCTGTTTCCAGAGATATTGCAAAATAGTTACCTTCTGTAAAGCTTGTACCCTCAGGAAGTTCATAAGTAACTGTCTTAGGATTACCATCCTCAAGGTATACGCTCCATGCTGTGTTATTCTTGACATCACTCTTTTCGCCTGTCATAGAATACAGATTACCTGAGCTTGCATAGAAGTTACCATCTGGTGACTCTGTTCCAAGTGTTACCTGCACAGACTTAACATCTGAGAGGCTATCCCCCAAAAGAGAATCCATCTGGAAAGCAGCCATTATCATCTTGCCTTGTGGTGTAACCTTAAGTGCCTTAGAGCCGTTGTAATCAGTTACTTCCAGTTCTGATTCACCTGTTCCGCCCGTAATAGAAGATGTATAACCCACAAATGCACAATTACCATCTTCAAAATCAATGCTTACTGATCCGCTTCCGCTCTCAGTAGCTGCTGCATCTTCTGATGCTCCCTCATCTGATTCAGCATCCGTTTCGCCAGCACTCTCGCCTTCTGCATCTGCTGTTTCTTCAGCACTATCTGCATCAGCTTCTGCCTCTGTCTGAGACTGAGTATCTGTACTCTGACCGCATCCAAATAGCATCGCGCCAGTTGAAAGAGTAAGTAGAACTGTCAAAAACTTTTTCTTCACTGCAAAATCCTCCTTATAATTTTTTATAGTAAAAGCTCTTTATGAACCTTAACCAACAATACCGCTTCGCTCTACGCCTTCAATGAAGTACTTCTGCAGAGCTACATAAATAATTATTAATGGAATCATTATGAGTACAATTCCCGCATCCAGATACAGTTCCAGGATATTTGGATCATATATCTTATATACGTTACCTATTGTTGATTCCAGACTTGCGATCTTCTTACTGATTACGAGATTGTCGCTTACAAGGAACAACTTGGCATAGAATGTATCATTGTACTGCCATACCATTGAGAAAATAGCTACAGTAATAACTGAAGGTATAGCATTTCTGAGCATGATTCTAAAATATGTATACATTGTGCTTGCACCGTCTACATAAGCAGCCTCCTCGATTTCCTTAGGAAGACCTCTGAAGAACTGTGTGAATATGTATATATATAATCCAGACCTAAGTCCACATGAGAAAAATGTCAGTATATACATAGGTACTGGAGTTGATAACAGATTCACACTTGATCCTGTTATCATCTTGATGATTCCAAACACATCAAAGTTTGCAAATGTCATATAAAGTGGAAGCATGATTGTATGTGTTGGAACTACGATCATCAGTACTACGCAGCCAAATAATAATTTCTTAAATGGAAATTCATATCTGGCAAATCCATATCCTGCCATGGAACACATTACTACCTGTATCACCATAAGTGACAAGGAATATAGAAGTGAACCTGATACTGTCTTAATATAATCAAGAGTTTCTGATGCCAGCTTGTATCTCTCAAGTGTAGGGCTCTGAGGAATCAGATAAACCATACTGTTGTAATTATCTGCATCTGAGAAAAATGATCTCGATACAATTCCAAGTACAGGTCCGATAATTACATAAGAAATACCTACCAGAACGATCACTCTGAAAAGGGTAATCATGAAATTCTTAAATCCTGTTGTTATAATGCTCTTTGTATTTGAATCCATTTAGTATGACCCCCTTTCTTAGTTATAATAAAACGTTCGTTTCTGAATAAATCCGCATACCAGAATCAGTATCAAACACGTTATCACTGTGGACACAAGACTCATCGTCGAGCTCAGTCCGTAATTATTCTCCGTAAATGCCGTTGTATATGCCAGGTCAACAACATCAGAATCCATAAAGCTGTCAACAACTGTATATACGATAATTGTTATGATATGAGGCATAACCATTGGGAATGTTACCTTCCAGAATGTCTCATATGTTGTAGCACCTTCAATTCTTGCAACCTCATACATTGATGGTGATATGGACTGAAGTGCTGCAATGAATATAACTATCTGAACACCAGAAGCATTTATGATGTCACTAATTCTGGATACCGCTCCTGTTACATACACCAGAATTGTTTCTGGAAGACCAAGTGCTGTGAACATCTGAATATAGTAATCAATACTGACTCCACTATTACTTGTTGCCTCGAGTATCTCAGTACTAGATGATGAAAGACCACCTACCATAAGGCTCCTTGCTATATTCATGGCTCCCATGATAGCTTCTGAATTCAAGATAACTGGCAGGAAGAAGATTGCTCTCACAATCGTTCTTCCTTTGAACTTCTTATTTAACAGAAGTGCCATGAACAAGGAGAAAAATGTTATAAGTGGTACATCAACCAGCATGTCTCCAATTGAAGTTGTAAGTATCTGCTTGAAGGTTCCATGTGCCCTGAATGCATACAGGTAATTTGATAATCCTACAAATTTAAGACTGTAACCTCCACCAGGATTAACTGTCAGTTCCGAAAGTGAGAACTGGGCTGCCATTATAATGCTTCTAAGATAGAACCACAGGAAACCTATAAGCCATGGTGTTATGAACAAAAATCCTGTTATTGCTCTTTTCCTTGTGAGGGATGTTTTCTTTTTCTTCATCTTGCTTTTTTCTCCCTCCTCTTATCCCTGTACGATGTAGCTTCTGGCTGGGATATTAATTCCATCTTCTGTTACATCGTAAGTGTTCTTGTTAATGTATATTGTCTTGCCGTTACTATATGTAACTTTTACTGCTCCGCTCTCACATACTGCATGTTCTGTGATATATGAACCAGATACTTCAGATAATGCTTCATTTACCTGTGAGTAAATTGAAACTGCCATATCTTTCCAGTTCTCATAAGTTGTTGAGTAGTATCTGTTAATACCTGTTTCCTTCAGTTCATTTGAATTTTCATAAGTGAACATGAAGTGTGGTGATGCACCAGCCTCTACAAGGTTTAGAACAATTTCCATTTCATCAGTTGTATCATTAAGATTTATTGTGTCGCCTGCATAATCGATACATCCGTGAATAATCATTTCATAGAATGGAACTGTTTCATCAACTATGTAGTAGTCGTTGTCAGTAGTAGGTACATTGATAATATCCTGTGCATAGCTCCAGGAATAATCATTTGCATCATCCAGCATCAGATTCTTGTCTGAGCTGTCAAGGAGTTCAAGCTGTGATGTAACAATATCAAGAGCCTGTTCTCTGTTAATTACATTGCTTCTTCTCTTATCTGAATGAAGCTCATTAGCCAGATCCCTAAGACTAATACCCTGTATATCAAGTTTATTAATCTTCTTACTAAATGCTGATGTATATCTTACAAGGAACTTAGGAGATATCAGATAGAATACATTCTCTTCATACCCAAGTCCTGATGTCTGTCTCAATGATGTAGGATTAACAAGTCCAAACTCTGCCACATAACCTGTTCCGTAATATCTCGAACTCTCACTTGATGATGAGTATCTGCTGCTGACTGTGCTGACCTTCTGGAATGCTGCATCTGCATACAGATATGAGTTAAGTGCCTGCATATCTTCATTTAACTGTTCAAGACCTTTTTTGCCACCAAGTGATGATGGAATCTTGAGCTTATCAAGAACGTCTGCGTAGTAGCCACCTGCTGTCCATCCCTGATAGTTCATTACCTGGGATGCAACTCCCATCTGATTTAGATCAGTAGCTATTTCAGAAGCCTCATCAAATGTTGTCATTGCATACAGACCTCTGTATTGTGTTCCGAGGAAGTATTTGGTTCTCTCGACTCCGCCAAGGATATCGTAGTAGAACTTGATATTCTCATCTGCATCAGCTGCTGCCTGCAAGATACCTTCATCTATAAGCCTCTGTCTATAGTAGTTAGCCGCTCCGCTGTATGTGGAATCAGAGCCGCCCAGCATAGTGTATCTGACTGTCAGATTGGAATCATAAAAATTTGTCTCTACTATAGGCAGATCTGCTTCTGATCCTGTACTACCAAACATTGAGAGCTTGTCATCACCTCTTAGTACAAATGTTGGATATACATAGTTGTATGAATTGATCTCGCCTGCAACATTCGCTGTGATATTAGCAAAACTTGCGCCATCTTCGATTGTTGCAAAAACGGCTTCGTTATCTCTAAATAGTCCAAAAAGACCCATTCTACAATCTTCTGTAATTTCCTTAACTGTATATTCAGCTGCAAGTGGATCTATACCGTAGACATATTCTGAATAATCATTACCATCTACAAGTGTTCCCTTACCGTTATTAAAATTGATAATTGAACCTGATCCATTTGGTACCAGCATGTATCCGTTTTCAGTATCGCTTCCTGCTGCCATATATCTGAGGAGCTGAATCTTGTGAATAGCACCTCCGCCATATTCCTCAACACTCTTCATTGGAATATTGACTTCTACGCTGTCATCAAGGAGTGTGTACTCAACAGGAATTACAAAATAAATTGGAATAGCACCTTCAACTCCTGATGCAATAAGTTCATTGTTGTAATCCTCTACTGTAAATCCAGCTTCTTCAAAATACTTATTCAGCTTACGCAGCTGTGAAGCACCTTTTTTGGCTGAATCAAGCAGTTCCAGGAATCCATCTCCGATATCTGACTCTGTGTATTTCTTTTTTACGAACTTGGCACTGTCTTCATCAAGTGCTGCAAGAACCTTTTCAAGAGTCTCAGTTGAGATATACTCTGGTACGATACCTGTCTCTCCGCTCATATCACCAATTGTATAGATGAATCTGATACCGTTTTCGATACCCTCTACTTCGAGCTGATCAATACTAGTACAATATGTGTATGAGTCAAAAGAGCTCTCAAGTCTTTCTGTGTTGTAGTAATCAACTATGAGCTGACTCTTAAGGTAATTCTTGTTAGTCTCATTTGCGATTGCATCATTATCTGCATCAACAGGATTGGAAAAAACTGTCTCACCTGTTCTCTTGTCATAGATTGCAATGTTACCTGTTGTAACAGATGCATATAACTTGAGATTATCGTTCTCACTTACAAGAACCATTGATGAATCGCTGTCTTCTACAGATGATGTACTCTCTGATATTGCCTTAAATTCTGTTCCCTCAGCTACTTCGTAATCTGTCAGATAATCTTTGTATTTATCATAAAAGGTGTATTTGACCAGCTGTCTGACACCCCAGATAACTAATACAGTGGCAATCACCAGAACTATCGAAAGGACTATCTTAAACTTAAGTTTCCTTTGTTCGTCAAACTTATTTTTCATAACCAGTAAACTTCCCCTTTCCTCATGCCCTAAATATCAGTTCCTGATAAATACTTCTAAAGAAGCTTATTACCTGATTTATCAGATCAAAGAACAATAGAATTACAAAAATTATGATGAATAAGGCTACAAAGGTAAGAAGGACAGTTATTATTGTCTTACCAAGTGTAAAGTTATGAACTGTCATAATTCCTATCAGCATGAGTATTAGTGTATAACTAACTCCAACTGCCAGGATCATGTAATAAAATGCTCCTTCATCAAGAGATACGAACTGTGAAAAGATCGTTCCTATGATGTATGCAATTATTGCCGGTATAAGTGAATACCCAATTGCTATTGATATATCCTTAAGTCTGCCCTCACCTTCCATAAGGCAGGTGATAGACCAGTTACTGACACATACGAGGAAGAATAATAGTAGTACTGCTATCAGCTCTTTGAATGAATTAACTGATCTTGGATCAATATCATTAACAATGAATCCTGCTGATATTCTGTTTATGGAAAAACAGACTGAAAACAGTATTACCAGTATTACTGAAACATAAACACTTCCTCTTTCTCTATGCCTTATTTCATAGAAACCGTCCATAGGATGGCTCACTGTATAAAAGGCATATTGCCATTTGTCCTTGTCAAAAAGGTTATGTATAAAAGCCTTCATCAGTTACTTGCCTCCCTTCTGACAGATTCTTTTTGCTGTAGCTTTTGCCTAATTTTTTCTCTTACATTAAATTTCTTATATAAGACAATCAGTAGTATTATCAGGATTATTCCAGTCATGATGTAGTTCATGTGACTTGCGAGCAGATCGTTTCGATACCTCTTAAAAGCTATTGAATAATACTTTCTGTTCTTACCAAGCTTTAAGTACTTCATGGCAAGCTCATTATCGCCCTGTGTCAGATATGCCTTACCAATACCGCTATTTGCAAGTTCATTATTCTCATCAAGTCTTAATACCTCATGCCACTTTGCAATGGCATCTGTTTCATCACCGTCATATCTAAGACTAACTGCTTCATTTATAAGCGATCCGTAATTAGTCTCTTTGAATCTCAGGATTGAATCTCTTCCTGCATCGAGTACTATGATTTCTTCTCCTATATCTTCGATAGCAACTGGTGTCTGGAATGTACCTTCCTGAAGTCCAAGGCCTCCGAATATATATAAGAGATTTCCTTCTTTGTCATAAGTAAATATTCTGCCTCTCTTTCTATCGAGAAGTGAATAGATACCTTTATCTCTGTAGACTACGTCTGTTATCTCACTTGCTCCTGCGTAATCACCGTAGGTACCAAATTCAAGATCGCCGCCTACATTTGAATTCTCACCCTTCTGGATAACATCATTACCCTGAGGATTAAGTCTTCTGACTGCCTGAATACCATCTGAATCAATGTTGGATGCATATATGAATCCTCCATCATCAACATCAATACCTGTGAATTCTGTAGGAATATATAACTGCTGGTTAGAACGCTCTTCCTTGCTTGCAAGCCTTCTCCAGAACTTCTCCCATGCTGTTATCTTGACATCAATTGTTCCAAAAAATCCTGTGAACTCGCCGTTACTTTCGAATACGAGAATACCTTCAAAAGCATTTTTGGCAATTACATAAACTCTGTCTGCATAATCTACTGTTACCTTAAGAGGAACAAATGCAAAATTATCATCCAGAATCTCTGACTGAGGATTCTCAATTATCTTGATGAATTCGCCCTGAGGTGTCAGAACTACTACTCGTCCGTTATTAGAATCCGCAACATACAATTCGTTATTTTCTGAAACACATACTCCATATGGCGCACTAAATGTATCCTGAGCTCCATCTGCGTTTGTAAATGTATCAATTACTCTGTTAACAACAGACATATCAGAATTAAGAACTACTATTCTGTTATTGCCTGTGTCTGCCACATATACCTCTCCGTCATCTGAATAACAGAAATCCTGTGGTTCTTTAAAATCTGTAATTCCAAGATCAGATGCCTGAACTGAACCATTTGGTACATAGGCTGCAGGTGTTATTACTATGTCTCCCCAATAGTTGTAATTGTAGGTTTCATAAGGAATCTCTGCTGCTTTTGCTACCATCTGTCCTGCTGAACTTCCTGTTATCAATGCCACCAATATAAAGGCGGCAATTTTAAATTTGAATTTAATTTTTTTCATCAAAAATGCCTTTCCTTATGCTATTAGTCCTTCATACCTGAAGTGGTCATTGTTTCCAGTACGTTACTCTGACAAGCCAGGAAGAATGAAATAGGTACTGCTGCAATTATGAATGTAACTGCTGCAGATGCTCCTGCTCTTGCTGTACCACCAGCTGCAATCTGCTGAAGTGCGAACTGCAGAGGTTTAAGCTGCTCATCTCTTAGGAACATTGAACCTGTGTTACCCCACATCTGCTGGAACTGGAATATTGCAAGTGTCAGCCATGCAGGCTTAACATT
>CAMJFD010000097.1 GCA_946404845.1 uncultured Butyrivibrio sp.
TACGTTGAATGGAATCAGAATGAAGTTCGTGTAGAAGATGAGATGAACTTTGTCCAGGCATATCTGAATCTACAGAAATACAGATTTGGTGAGAGACTATCTTTTTCACTGGAAGTTGCAGATGAATGTAAAGAGATATGGATTCCCAAGCTGTCCATAGTTACATTTGTAGAGAATGCATGCGTACATGGAATAGAAGAAAAAGCCAGTAATGGATGGATATTTGTAAGAATATATCAGGAAAATGATGATATTGTGATTGAAATAGAGGATACAGGTATTGGAATGGATGATGAAGAGATAACTGAGATACAGCAGAGAATGAACAATGCTACAATCGAAACTCTTCGTGATAAGAGCAGAATAGGAATTACAAATGCCTGTGTAAGACTCAAAATGTATTCAAATAACAGGGTACGCTTTGATATTAGTTCTGAAAAGGGTATTGGAACTATGGTTCTTATAAGGCTACCTATAGATAACAATTTGTATATCAATAAATAACTGGGAGTTAATTATGTTGAAGGTTTTATTAGTTGATGATGAGCCACATATCGTACAGGGATTAAAGGCAATTATAGATTGGGAGCAGGAAGGCTTTGAAGTTATAAAATCATGCTCTAATGGTAAAGAGGCGCTTGATTATCTTGAAGAACATACGGTGGACCTTATTGTTGCGGATATTAAGATGCCTATTATGAATGGAATAGAACTTCTTGAGAATATCAGAAAAACTGGGATAAGTGATGCATATTTTGTTATAGTAAGTGGTTATGCAGATTTTAAATATGCTCAGCAGGCTATCAGATATAAGTGTTCAGATTATCTGCTCAAGCCAGTAGATGGTGATAGTCTATTGGAAGTAATTAAGAAGGTTCAGGCAATGAGCCTTCAGAAAAACCAGCAGATGAGCAGCAATCGTAAAATGGAAGAAGCTTATTTTACCCAGAATATAATTCCGATTATCCGCGGTAAATATGATGATATTAACATTGAATATGTTGAAAATCATATGAGAACTTCTGAAAATGTCAGATATATCGAGATGCAGATTCAGGATGATACGGATATGGATGATATAGGAGACAGTGAGAAAAGACTGATGCAGAGAAAACTGTATCAGACTGTATCTGAATATCTTGGAGAAAATGATAAATGTTGCATTTTTGATCCATCAGGTCATGACAAGATATTTGATGTTGGTCTGGTATTTTTTGACTATATGTGTAATGAGCTGGAAATAACTGAAGAGGAATATTTCCAGAAGTTGAGTGCATATATATCTAATGTGATGGAATGTAATATCATGATGTTTGCTGGCAAAAAGGTAAAAGGCATAAATAATCTGTCCAAGTCCTACGGAACAGCTTGTAAATTGAGGTTCCTTAGAGGATTTAGGGAACAGAAGAACATCTATATGTATGAGGATGAAATTCAATTTACAAGAGATGGTGTTGTATTATGCAAAGAAAGCCTTGATAATTTTATAAGATCTATAGAAGAAAATAATAAAGATGATATCAAGAAAAGTGTAAATGCCCTTTTTGCAGACATGGAGAAATCTGGTGTAAGGGGAGCTTCTATGAATCTCAATATCAATTATCTCCTGTTCCAGCTGATCAATCTTGCAACAGAGCAGGATGGTGAAATTAACCAGGAAGAGATATTGAGACTTATAAGTGAGAATACATTTGAAGAAGGCGTTCTGCGTGGCAGCCGTGTTCATATATCTAAGTTTGCCAGTGAATATGCAGATTATCTGCAGCAGCTGAGAAAAAATGTATCAAGAGGCGCTCTTGGGGATGTAGAAAAAGAAATCAAGAAGAATTATATGAACAATCTGACTCTTAAGGAACTTGGTGATAAGTATTATGTAAACAGTGCTTATCTGGGGCAGCTCTTCCATAAAAAGTATGGATGTTCATTTAAAGATTACCTGAACAATTATAGAATAGAGCAGGCAGTTTCACTGATATTAAAGAACGATATGAAGACCTATGAAGTCGCAGAAGCTGTTGGATACAAGGATGTAGACTATTTTGTCAATAAATTCATAGCGATTAAAGGATGCACACCTGCCAAATTTAAAAAACAGGCAGAAGCATAATTTGTCCGGTCTTATTATATATTTTATCGGATTTTAATAAAAAATAACTCTAGTAAAATGTAACTATAATCAATAAGGAGAACGGACTAAAAAAACTTTAGGGTTTGTTCTAATTTTTAAGGAGGGTTACATATGAAAAAGAAAGCATTAAGCCTTTTACTATCTATGGTAGTTGTTGCATCTACTGTAGCATGTGGAAGTTCAGCCAGAACAGACAGCGGAAGCGGAGACGCTGCGGCAACAGAATCTGGTGATGAGGGAGTAAAAGAGTTTACAGCATTCTTTGCAGTACCTGGTTCAGAAATCAATGATGATAATGAAGTTCAGGAGCTTATTGCAGAAAAGACTGGAGTTAAAGTAAAGGAAACATGGCTTACAGGTCAGACAGCAGAGGAAGCTGTTGGTACTCTTATAGCTGGTGGTGAGTATCCTGATTTCATCGATGGTGGTGATGGTATGATGCAGCTCTATGAAGCTGGTGCACTTGTTCCACTTGATGATTATATAGATAGTTATCCTAATATCAAAGCTTATTATACAGAACAGGAATGGGACAGCCTTAGACAGGAAGATGGTCATATATACTGGATGAACCAGTTCCAGAACATCAAGGGTGAAGATACAACATGTACTCACAATGATGAAGCATTCTGGATTCAGACTAGAGTTCTTGAGTGGGCTGGCTATCCTGAAGTCAAGACAATGGATCAGTATTTTGATCTGATCGAATCTTACAACGAAGCTAATCCAACAATGGAAGATGGAACAGAGAATATCCCATACACAATCCTGTGTGATGACTGGAGATATTTCTGTCTTGAGAATGCTCCAGAATTCCTTGATGGATATCCAAATGATGGTTCAGTTATCGTTGATCCAGAAGAACTCAAGGTTATCGATTATAACACAACAGATACAGCAGTTGCATATTTCAAAAAACTGAATGAAGAATATCAGAAAGGTATTGTTGATCCTGAATCATTCACTCAGACATATGATGAATATATTGCAAAGCTTTCAACTGGTAGAGTACTTGGTATGATTGATCAGTGGTGGGATTTTGCATATACAGCTGGTGATGCTATTAAGTCAGCAGGACTTGATGATCAGGGCTGCATGTATGTTCCACTTCCAATCACAATTTCAGAAGATGTTCATAACCAGTGGCATAACTCTGGCGGAGTATTAAATGTTTCTAGCGGACTTGGTATTACAACAAGTTGTGAGGATGTTGAGGGCGCTCTACAGTTCATCGATGATCTTCTTGGACAGGAAATTCATAACCTTAGATTCTGGGGTGTTGAAGGTGTTGACTATGAAGTAGACGAAGATGGTGTCTTCTATAGAACAGAAGAAGAGAGAACAAACGCTGCTGATACAGCATATAAGGCTTCTCATATCTGCTCATATTCATACTTCCCACAGTGGTGTGGAACAAGTGATGATGGAATCAATGCTAATATGCCTTCAGATCAGCCACAAGAATACTATGATTCACTTGCTGATTCAGTAAAAGAGTGCCTTGCAGCATACGGCGCACAGACATATGTTGATATGCTTGGAACAAATGAAGCTCCAGGTCCATGGTACCCAATGTATTCATATTCAAACAACCTTACAACATCTACAGATGCTGGTGTTGCTTGGAACCTTATGGGTGAAGTAAAGCATGAATACCTTCCAAAGGTAGTTATGGCTGATGATTTTGATGCTGCATGGGCTGAATATATGGAAGCATACAATGCATGCAATCCTCAGGACTTTATCGATGCAATGCAGACTGAGCTTGAGAGAAGAGTAGCAGAAGCTGCAAAGTTCGAAGAATAATATAACTTTTATTGCCATATGATGTCATGTTTTTCATCATAAAATGAGTTTCAATAATATATAAAAACTTAATGGAGACAGGCAGACTCATCATTTGCCTGTCTTCTTCTTTACAAGAGGAGCGATGTAATATATGAAAACAAAGATAGATTTGAATACCATCAAAAAGCAGAAAACGCTTTTGATCTGGGGTGCAATCATAACTATATATGGATTTATATTCTACTATTTACCACTTGCTGGATGGCTTATGGCTTTCCAGGATTATAAGCCTAAGAATGGAATTCTTCATTCTACATTCATAGGAATGGCTAAATTTACAAGACTATTTTCAGATGTTTCTTTTTTGAAAGTAATCAGAAATACTCTTGCAATGGGTGTTATTAACCTTGTAGCTACATTTGTTATGGCTATCGTTTTTGCAATTTTGTTAAATGAAGTCAGAAACGTTTTTGGAAAAAGAGTAGTTCAGACAATTTCATATCTTCCACATTTCCTGTCATGGATTATTGTTACTGGTATTCTTCATGATGCACTTTCAGGAACAGGTATTGTAAATGAATTTCTTATGAATTTTGGTTTTATTAAGCAGAATATAGACTTTTTTGCACATACACAGTATTTCTGGCCAATCGTAGCATTTGCAAACGTTTGGAAAGAGACAGGATGGAATGCAATTATCTATCTTGCAGCTATTACATCAATTGATCCAGCTCTTTATGAAGCGGCTTCTATAGATGGAGCAGGCAGATGGGGCAAAATTAGACACGTAACACTTCCTGGAATTAAACCTACTATTATTATTCTGCTCCTTATGAATGTAGGTAATGTATTAAATGCTGGTTTTGAAATTCAGTACCTTCTGGGTAACGGACTTGTACAGAGTGTTTCTCAGACAATTGATATTTATGTTCTGAAATGGGGTATCAGTCAGAGCGATTATGCTATTGGTACAGCAGCAGGTATTTTCAAGAGCGTAGTTAGTATCATACTGATTGTTATAGCCAATCAGATTGCCAAAAAGAGCGGCGAAGAGAGACTTTTCTAATATCAGTATAAGGGACATATAAATTTTGGAGGAACAAAATGGATACAGCTAATACAAAAATATATCAGAGTAGTCCTAGTATGCAGAAATCTAAGGAAGACTCTTATAAGGCAGTAGCAGTTACTAAAAAGAAAAAGAAAGCATCAGCAGGAGATATGGCATTTACCATTTGTAATACTATTTTTATGATTCTGTTTGTAGTTATTACTTTATATCCAGTACTTAATACACTTGCAATTTCATTCAATGATGGAACAGATGCTCTAAGAGGCGGTATATATCTGATTCCTAGAAAGTTTACACTTAAGAACTATGCAACAGTTATGCAGAAAGACAACCTTGTAACAGGTGCCTATATAACAGTTCTTAGAACAGTTATTGGAACATTTTTATCACTTATAACTAATGCTATTCTGGCTTATATAGTGAGCCGTAAGGAATTTATATTCAGAAGACAGCTATCGCTTTTCTGGGTAATAACAATGTATGTAAATGGTGGACTTATTCCAACATTCCTGTTATATAAGAACCTTCATCTTACTAATTCATTCTGGGTATATGTAGTACCTGGTATGATCAGTGCATTTAATATGCTGGTTATCAGAACTTATATGAATGGTATTTCCGAGAGTCTTACAGAGGCAGCGCAGCTTGATGGTGCCGGATATACAACTATTTTTACCAAGGTAATATCACCTCTTTGTAAGCCTGTATATGCAACAATAGCTCTTTTTGTTGCTGTATATCAGTGGAATTCATGGTTTGATGCAATGCTGTATAACAGAATGAGTGATCAGTATACAACACTCCAGTATGAACTGATGAAGCTCCTCTCATCTGTTACTAACCAGGGAACATCAGCAGAAGCTATGAAGAATGCTCAGGGTGCAGTTACACCTACATCAGTTAGAGCAGCTGCAACTATTCTGACAATGCTACCTATCATTTGTATATACCCATTCCTTCAGAACTACTTTGTTGCAGGCCTGACACTGGGTGGCGTAAAGGAGTAATTATAAATAATGAATTATAGAAATGTTTTTGCAGAATGCGGATATGATCCTAAGGAAATTGAGAAAAGAGTAGAAGAGACTTTCTATGAGATATTTTATGGAAAAGAAGCTTTTGTACACTTTAATGAAGACAAAAGTCTTGCCTATATAGTTGATACAGGTAATATCGATGTTCGTACAGAAGGCATGTCATATGCAATGATGATGTGCGTTCAGATGAACAAAAAGCAGGAATTTGATGCTATTTGGAACTGGGTAAGACAGTTTATGTACCTTGAAGAGGGGGAGAATAAAGGATATTTTGCCTGGTCGGTATCACCTGATGGAGTTAAAAACGCTTATGGTCCTGCTCCAGATGGTGAAGAATTCATGGCAATGGCTCTTATAATGGCATCGCACAGATGGGGAGATGGTACCTATACTTACAATTATTCAAGCTGGGCCAAGCAGATTTTAAAAGATATTGTACACAAGGGTGAAGACGGCGTTGGAAGAGCAATGTGGGATCCTGATAATTACCTTATAAGATTTATACCTGACAGAGATTTTACAGATCCGTCTTATCACCTGCCACATTTCTATGAGTTATTTGCAAAGTGGGGGAATCCTGAGGATTCCCTTTTCTGGTCTAAGGCAGCACAGGCAAGTCGTAATTATCTGACTAAGGCGTGCCACCCTGATACTGGATTATCAGCAGAATACAGTTATTATGATGGACAGCCTTATCCTCTTGAACAGGAGATATTTGGACGTCATGACTGGTTTTATTCTGATGCATACAGAACAATTGCAAATATAGCTCTTGATTATGAATGGTCTGGTAAGAATACAGAATTTGCAGAGTTTGAGAAAAAGACCTGTAATAACCTGCAGGCATTTTTCTGTGGACTTGAGCCTAAGGATAGAAGAAAAGTTTATCTGATTGACGGAACTATACTTGATCAGGAAGCTCTTCATCCAGTAGCAATGACAGCTACTATAGCGCAGGCTTCACTTGCATCTGATGGTGAAAATGCTAAAAAGCTTGTAGAAGAATTCTGGAATACACCTCTTAGAAGCGGCGAAAGAAGATATTACGACAACTGTCTGTATATGTTTGCAATGCTTGCTCTTAGCGGAAATTATAGAATTTGGTAAATCTGTTTATTGAAAGATATTTTAAATAAAAAGCTGCTACATCTATTGCGTTTTATCGCAATAAGGATGTAGCAGCTTTTTGAATTTATATAATTCCAAGCTTTACAAGTGCATTGTAAATACCATTTTCATTAATGTGATCTGTTACTATGTCAGAGATCTCTTTGACCTTATCCTGCGCATTGCCCATGGCAACACTTGTTCCTGCAAAAGCGAGCATCTCAAGGTCATTAGGCCCGTCTCCAAAGGCATAAACGTCTTCTATAGGTGTATTTAAGTGATTCATAACGGCCTGAATACCTGTAGCTTTATTGACACCAGCTATAGTGATTTCGCCGCGGCTCTCAACCGGGTGATCAATGCTACTGGCTGTTACCTTGAATTTGCTGCCCAGATCCTGCTGCATAATTGACAGGGGAACTGGACAGTCTGAATATACAACACTTTCAGTATCTGCATGCTTTACAGCATATTTATCTAGTTCATCATCAACTACTACAGGTCCTATAACTGCTTCGAGCATACCTTTGTAATCCTCTGCATCTTTTACGCCGAATCCAGATCCAAGGAGCTTACCCATAACATGAAGAGATACATCAGTCAGAACGCAGTTATCAGTGTTCTGCAGGAAAAAGTATCCGCCGCGTCTCTCCATTGTGTGGAGCATGTGAGCCATCATCTTTGTTCCAAATGTATGATGCTCTATTATAGTATCACCATATGTAACATAAGCGCCTGCAGCGCCTACAATTCCATCAAAACCAAAGTCCATAAGGAATGGATATATCTGGCCAAGGCTTCTGCCTGTACATAAGAATATCTTATGACCATTTGCTCTTGCCTTATTAAGTGCATCCTGAGTAGACTCAGGCATCTTTCTATCAAAACCTACAAGGGTTCCGTCAATATCAAAAAATAATAATTTACTCATTTATTAACCTCTTAAAAAACATATACAACCATTTATTGTACAGTTAAAGGATGTAATATACAAGGTCTGGGCATTGATGGAAAATATTATGACTAATGCTTATAAATAATGGGGTCTAGGTTATATAGATATGTAAATATAAAAACTTTATATATCAGGGGATATTGATTAAATTGAATACAATGTATTATAATGATGTGGTAATAGACTAAAATCGAAAGGGGATTTAAAAATGCAGAGAGTATACGACTTCCTAAAAAAGGCAGGTACATATTACCTTGCAACTGTAGATGGAGACCAGCCAAGAGTAAGACCTTTTGGAACAGTTAATATCTATGATAATAAATTATATATCCAGACTGGTAAAAAGAAGGATGTATCTAAGCAGATACAGGCTAATCCTAAGGTAGAAATAAGTGCATTCCTTGAAGGTAAGTGGATCAGAGTTAGCGGAGAACTTGTAAGAGATGACAGAAGAGAAGCTAAGGCAGATATGCTTGATAAATATCCATCACTTCAGAGTTCATATTCAGCAGATGATGACAATACAGAGGTACTTTATTTCAAGAATGCTACAGCCAAGATTGAATCATTCACAGATGCTCCAGTAGAGATTAAGTTCTGATATTTTTATCATATTTGAAATTCTGTTACGCAATAATCATTGCCTATAACGGAACAAAAGTGTTATAATTTAAACAGTGATAAACCTAGAGAATAAGAGAGCAGGGAGATCACGCATTGAGAAAACGATGCGGGATTTTTCTGCTCTTTTTGCGTGTTAAAATGAGCCATGCACTCTGATAAATAAAGGCAAAGCCTTTTTCGAATATGTCGGCATGGCTTAGAACGTAAGAAATCTAAAAGGAGAGAAGATATGTCTATTATGGATCAGGATGTTGTAATTATTGGTGCGGGGGTTGTTGGAGCAGCAATAGCTAGAGAAATATCCAGATACGATTTAAAGGTATGCGTAATTGAAAAAGAAGAAGATGTTTGTTCGGGAACATCAAAGGCCAACAGTGCAATAGTGCATGCTGGCTTTGATGCTAAACCAGGAAGTGTTAAGGCCAAATACAACCTGGAAGGAAATCTGATGATGGGACAGCTGTCCAAAGATCTTGATTTTGAATTCAAACAGAACGGATCAATGGTACTGTGTTTTGATGAGGCAGACAGACCTGCACTTGACGAGCTATATCAAAGAGGCCTTGATAATGGGGTTCAGGGACTTGAGATAATAACTGGTGATGAAGCAAGGAAGATTGAGCCTAATATATCTGACGAAGTTGTGGCAGCTATGATAGCAAGAACAGGAGGAATCGTATGTCCATTTGGCCTTACGATAGCACTTGCAGAAAACGCAGCAGACAATGGAGTATCATTCAAATTTAATACAGAAGTTCAGAATATAGTTAAGATAGATGGTGGATATAAGGTTGCGACTAATAACGAAGAGATAACAACCAAATATATAGTAAATGCAGCAGGAGTATATGCTGATGTAATTCATAACATGGTCAGCTCACAAAAGATACATATAACACCTAGAAAAGGTGATTACATGCTGATGGACAAAGAGGTAGGAGGACTTGTAAGTCATACTATTTTCCAGCTTCCTGGTAAATATGGAAAGGGAATTCTCGTAACACCTACAGTTCATGGCAATTTACTTGCAGGACCTACAGCAGTTGATGTGGATGACAAGGAATGTACAGCTACAACAGCAGAGGAACTTGCAGACGTATCTATGAAAGCAAATAAGAGTGTCAAAAATGTACCTTTCAGACAGACGATAACTTCTTTTTCCGGACTTCGTGCCCATGAAGATGGAGACGATTTCATCATCGGAGAGTGCAGTGATGCAGAAGGATTTTTTGACGCAGCAGGAATTGAATCCCCTGGACTTACCAGCGCACCTGCAATTGGAGCAGAGCTGGCCAAAGAGATAGCAGAAAAAGCTGGCGCACAGGAAAAGTCTGATTGGAATGGATATAGAAAAGGAATACCTCACGTGTCACAGCTGAGTTTTGAAGAAAGAGCTGAGCTTATAAAACAGAATCCTGCATATGGAACAATCATTTGCAGATGTGAAGAAATAAGTGAAGGCGAAATAGTAGATGCAATTAACAGAACACTTGGCGCAAAGTCAATGGACGGTATAAAGCGTCGTACAAGAGCAGGAATGGGCAGATGCCAGGCAGGCTTCTGCACACCTAGAACTATCGAGATTCTCGCAAGAGAGCTTGGAATAAAGCCTGATGAAGTATGTAAGAACAGGCCAGGCTCAGAACTAATAGTTGGAGACTAAATATAGTAATTGGAATAAGCAGTTAAATTAAATTGAAGAATTGGAGCGTAGAATCTTATGAATAAAAAAGTTCAGATAGTTATAATAGGCGGAGGTCCTGCAGGACTTGCAGCTGCACTTGCAGCCAAGAAAAATGGTGTAAATGACATTCTCATACTTGAAAGAGATAATATCCTTGGAGGAATACTGAATCAGTGTATTCACAATGGGTTTGGCCTTCACACATTTAAAGAGGAACTGACAGGCCCTGAATATGCAGGCAGATACATTGATATGGTATTAGAAGAAAAGATTCCATATAAACTCGATACCATGGTTATTGATATTAATAAGGACAAGGAAGTTACTTATATAAACAAAGAGGACGGACTTCAGACAATACAGGCAGAGGCTGTTATTCTTGCCATGGGCTGCAGAGAGCGCCCAAGAGGAGCTCTTAATATTCCTGGATACAGACCAGCTGGAATCTATACAGCAGGTACAGCCCAGAGACTTATGAATATTGAAGGACACATGGTTGGACGTAAGGTTGTAATCCTGGGTTCTGGAGATATTGGCCTTATAATGGCAAGGCGTATGACTCTCGAAGGCGCCAAGGTAGAAGTTGTAGCAGAGCTCATGCCATATTCTGGCGGACTTAAGCGTAATATAGTACAGTGCCTTGATGATTATGGAATACCGCTTAAATTAAGCCATACAGTTATAGGAATTGAAGGTAAGGATCATGTGGAAGGCATCACAATAGCTGAGGTTGATGCCAACAGAAAGCCTATACCTGGTACAGAAGAGCATTACGAAGCAGATACACTTTTGTTATCCTGCGGACTTATACCTGAAAATGAGCTGACAAAGGGAATTGGAGCGGGTATGAATCCTGTTACCAACGGACCACTTGTTAATGACAAGCTGGAAACAGATGCCGATGGCGTTTTTGCCTGCGGAAATGTATTACATGTACACGACCTTGTAGACTATGTATCAGAAGAAGCTACGCTTGCAGGTGCTAACGCGGCAGCATATGTACTTGGAGGTGCTGGTAAGGAGGGAAGGAGAGTGAAGATCACCTGTGATAACGGTGTAAGATATACTGTTCCTCAGACACTTGATATTACTAACATGAATGATAAGGTCGTTGTAAGGTTCAGAGTAGCAGACGTATACAAGGACAGGTCAATATGCGTATATTATGATGATGAGAAAGTATCTTCTGTCAAAAAGAGAGTTCTCGCACCTGGAGAGATGGAGCAGGTAATATTAAAAAAAGAGAGTTTTGATAAATATCCGGATGTTACTAATATCAGAATATGCACTGAAGAGTGATAATTATTGTTTATAGGATTGGAGATAATTATGGAGACAAGAGAACTAACATGTATCAACTGCCCGCTTGGATGTCAGCTGACAGTTCAGATTGATGGAGATAATATAAGTGTATCAGGTAATACCTGCCCTAGAGGAGAAGCCTATGGCAAAAAAGAAGTCATAGCACCAACTCGTATTGTTACAAGCAGCGTTATTATAGAAGGTGGTACCATAGAAAGAGTGTCTGTTAAGACAGCTTCTGATATTCCAAAAGGTAAGATCATGGATATTATGAAAGAGATAAAGGCCGCGCGTGTCAAGGCACCTGTGCATATTGGAGATGTTATTATTTCTAATGTTGCAGGAACAGGAGTTGATATTGTGGCTTCCAAGAATGTATATGAGGCGGTTTGAAATCTAATTTTGAATTGAGGTATGATCAATTTACAACAAATGAATATAATATGATATAGGTGTCAAAAGTCATAAATGCGTACATGCTTGCATGTTAAGCATTTTGACTTTATGACCCGAACAAATATGAGAAAA
>CAMJFD010000098.1 GCA_946404845.1 uncultured Butyrivibrio sp.
CCTTGTCTAAATTCAAGATTGCGAACGCGCAAAGCGAGTTTCGCAATTACCTAATAATAATTACAGACTATGAATCACTTATGTTTCTAAGTCAAGACTCGCTCGCGAGTCTTGAGCGCCGGATTCGGGTCTGCTTCAGCAGACAAATTCCTGTCCGAATCCGTGCGCATCCTCGCGGAGCGTTTAACTCAGTCGGAGCTTGTACTCCGACTGAGTTAAACTTCCTGATTATAATATCCCCAGCCATACAAATATCTTGTCATATCACAGGAAAGTACATATTTGGATACCGCCACCATTTCCTGTGACTTAGGCGGTACTACATCTCTTATCATCTGGGGCAGGAACTCTGTATATTTTACTTCCATTACAAGCTTGCCAGGTTCCAGAACTTCCATTGTTGGCAGCTCAGGATCAAAAATATCATTTGACAGAACTGCTGATCTTACATTTCTGTCAAATGTAACCCTGACAGTTCCTTCCTGCATGATATATGGAATTCTCTCATAATCTACAATTGTTCTGGGCCTCATAAAATTACTAATGCACTCAATATAGAATTCTCTAAGTAGCTTATTATCACTTTTGAGGAGAAAATCATATCTTCCACAAATGATATCTTCCACCTCACTCCTTGTAAGCTTTGCAGATTCTTTAAATATATAATTTCCCTGCTTTTTCTTACGTTCTAATTTGATGCTCTTATCAGAATAATTGTAGATTCTGATTCTATATTTCTTTCGCCCAAATATACCCATATTTTTCTCTTCATAAGCGCTCTGCCACATATCATCAAAATATATACTTCTAATTACATATCCTGTATCTGTAGCATTTGGATCAAGCGTCATAATAGGAGAAAGTCTTGTCATAATTGATGACATTTCAGGCTCATTTATAAGATATTTGAGCTCATGCCTGTACTTATCCTCATTCATAGACATCACTCTTCCTTTATATACTCATAAACCTGACCATCACCGCCTACATAGAACTCTTTGACACCGTAATATTTGCTATCCTCATCATCTACGTAATAATCAAAAGCGGTAGTAACATTACCATCTGTATCTTCTGCCGTTACCTTAACATAATACGTCTTACCCAATTCTGGTAGTTCCGTTTCATATGTTGGCCATCCTCCATCATATGTTGCTATTATTTCCTGCATAAATGGATCAGTAGCCAGCTGCAGATGATATATTATATCCTGTTGCTGGAAATCATATGAGATATCCCATATAATAGTTATCTTGCCATCACTTACAGTAGGCTCTCCAATATAAAATGGAAGTGGAGCCTGAAGAGTTTCGAGATAATTCTGATAATATACATCTACCAGCGTAGGCAGATTATCAGCAACCTCATCATACTGTTCTGAGGTAAGTGGAGCATAAGTTACATCAGGTTCTGCATAAACATAAGGCTTTACAATTTCTCTATATTTAGTAACTTTTTCAGTTAATACTTCTTCTGATAAAGCACTCTCTCTAAGGTCATTTATTGCATTATCAAGTTCGGTCCTAAATTTCTCGGATTTAAGGCATCTCTGGAATAAAACATTGCCCCAATAATTGCTGACGCCTCTTCCCCAGCCACCATATTCTATATATCCTCGTATCTGATCTTCATAATATTGGAAGAAATCATCATTATCCCAGCAGATTAAATACCATGTATCTACATTTTGAGGACTATATATATATAAGTTTCTACTTTGGGTATCGATATTACCTGTCAGAATTTCAAATGCCATCCAGTAGGCAATATTTTCCATGTCAAAATGCTTGTCAATTACTGTTTCTATATCAATAGACATATTATTAAGATCTTCCAGCATTTCTATCAGCTTGGTATTATCATCATCACCTTTTATCTCTAGATAATCTTCGAATTCATCCAAATCAAAATCCGGATCATCCACAAGTTTAATAACATCTTCGTATCTGAAGAATTCAAAGAAATTAATTTTATATAGCTGTCCATTCTTATCAAGTCCATGAGCTGTCATAGCTCTCTTATTGAGCTGCTCAATCTGAGTATATAGACCATAATCTTCAAATACAGCATCTGTACCGGCTTCGCTAGTTTCATCCTTGACATACAAGTGAACTAACTGCGTTCTAAGGCTCATCAACTCATCAATATCCTCTAATATGCTATAACCCAGCATATTTCGGAATCTAAGGCCTTCACCTCTATGCTTGTTGAGAGCTATAGTTTGCTGATCATGCCATAATCCAACATTTTCATCAAGCTTTATCTTATAATTCTTCTGATCATATCTACTCGAAGTCTGTCCTCTTATCTGAACAGTGGCATTAGAAGCTGTCCTTCCATATCCAAGTTCTCCCTGAAGTGGACCATATTCATTACCTACCTGCAGCAAAGCTTCTACCTTATATCTGTCCACATTCATATCATCATAATCATAAGCAGAATATTTATTAATCTGTTCCCAGGTATGATTCGTATTCTCGGCCTCATTACCCGTTCTGACTGTCAGATACATGCATACTACATCTGTTTCATCATATTCATAAAGAGTATAATTATCTTCCAGATGTTTAGTAGATGTATCATCATCTACGGTAACTGCCTCATTTACCAGTTGAACATATTCTGTAACATCGCTTGTAGAGTCAGCTGATAGAAACGTTCCATATATTCCTGCTACCACTATTACAGCTACTATCGCGATTATTACTACAACAATCTGGGAACCGCTTTTTTTATTCATGTTATGCCTCCATGTGCCTCATATATGACCAAAAACGTTATTACTGATTACGTCTATGTTTTATTTCTCATAAGCCTTGTTCCTAGCTTACTAAAAAATCCATATCTCTCAATTCTCATAAGTGGCTGAGTACTTAAGATGTGATACGATAACTTCTTCATATATGCATTAAGTCTTATCCAGCAAGCAAGGAAATATGCCACACATCCAAATGCAAAAGCAAATCCATAGAACTTAATATCTAGAAATAATGATAATAAACATCCTACTGTCGTTACTATGGCAAAAATCACAGATGCTTTTTGGGCTCCTTCATAATCCGTAAAGTACAACAGTATCAGCATAAGTACATTTCCTATTGCATATATTCCATATCCTACACACAGGATTCTAAAATATCCTTCCATAAGAGAATCAAATCCAAGTGGCAGCTTACTTAAGATAACAAGGCCTACAGACAGTGATACTGCTGTCATATAGAACTGTCTTCTGGCAGTATATGCAAGCTCATGCTCGAGAACTGTTATCATCTCTTCCTCAGCCTGTTTTATCTCAGTGATTGAACCGGTACCATTGAATAAATCGTAATATTTCCTGTATTTAGGATAAAAATTAACTTCTACAGATGCCACAAAGTTAATAGTAGTAATCAGTATCGTCAAAAAGGCAAACAGAGCAGATATATCATGCTGCGGTGCCCCATAGAATAACCCATGAATCTGAACACCTGCGCCGCTAAACCACGCAATTATCAGATGGGAAAAAAGTCCTATATTAGTACATATGCTTATAATTGCAAGGTCCATGTATTCATCGAACCAGTGCAAAAAAGCAAAATGATTTTTGCCAGAATTCGGGAAAAATCTATATAAGAGAACAATATCTATGCATAGCATAATTCCATATCCGATGCATATTGAAATCATCAGTACTGAAATAGATGCGCCAAAAACTGAGCATAAAATATATGAAATAAAAATAGCTATAGCAACAGAAATAATATAAGAAATCATTATTCCTTTATAATCCTTGATAGCTGTAAGATAATTCATAAGTGTCCATACTATCAAAAGCTCTGTAAACAATAAATAATTGATAACAATAAGTGTAAAACTAATATCCGAAAGGCACAGGAATATGATATCCAGAATACCTCCTATTGGTAGGAGTATCATACATAAGCCTTCAAGCGATGGCAGTACATCCTCTTCCTGCTCCTGATATAACATATCTGCTACATACCTGGTCATAACCATGGAAAAAAAGCTGGTGATAATAAGAGATCCTAGAAGTGCATATGTAATCATAGAAACCATTAGATCTCTGTCACCTGAATTTAAGCCAAAAAGCTGTCCCATATAATTAATGCATAACAAGAACAGTACACCCAGAATCATAGGTCCTGCTGTAACTACTCCTGTATATCCATATGCTTTTAGGATGGCTACTACGCCCTTTTCCTTAAATAACCTTTTTAACTCAAATCCTATTCCTGCCATATTTAATATCCTTTTTGTATTAATCAATTAGTCAAGACTCGTTTTATCATGTGATGTTATATTTATCTTCAATTTCTTTATATATATCCATGTAATTTTTCATCATGAATTCTTGCCTAAAATACTTATCAACTCTTTTTTGACCGATTTCTCCCATACGAATTCTTCTGCTCCTTGATGCACACATTTTTTCCATGGCATCTGCAAGACCCTCTCTATGCATAGGAGGTACACAATAGCCGGCAATTCCAAATTCATCATCGCCGCTACCTTCGAGCAGTTCTCTACAACATCCAACCTCAGTAGTTACTGCTGGACGTCTTGCTGCAAATGATTCCAGAACACTAAGTGGCTGTCCTTCTGAAATACTTGTCAGTACAGTAAAATCGAGCTTGGCCATATATTCAATAACATTTACCTGACCTACAAACAGGCAGTTCTTAAGTCCAAATGACTCAGCAAGCGCATAACATTCACCAGCATATTCCTGGTCATCTGTTCCTCCAAGAATATGTAATCTGACATTTGGATTTCTAAGTGTCAGTTCATTAAATGCATATATAAGAGTCTTAACATCTTTGATAGGTGCCAGTCTTATAACCGCTCCAATATCTACGATTCCATTCTCTTCCTTAAGAGGTATATCACAGAATCTCTCATATCTGATTCCGTTACTCACAACCTTTGTTATATCTGCAGGTGCACCCAGTTCCAGCTGAGTCTGTCTTGCATTATCAAACAGACTTGTTATCCTGCATGCTCTCTTGTATATAGCATCTGATAACATATAGAAAAAGTTAATCCACTGCTTTTTAAATGCCGGTATAACCCACTGGGCTCTTATGATTTCTTCTTCTCTTTCTCTTGAATAAATACCATGCTCAGATAGCATAACAGGCTTGTTATATTTATGATGTCCCAGCACTGCAAGCAGTCCGCCGTATCCAGTACATATCAGCTTTTGGAACCTCCATGCTGAGCAGATACAGTACAGGTAGCAGCATTGATCTCATAGTATGGAAAGTCTCTGCATAAGCTACATAAGGATATTTTTCCATACACAGCCTAGTCATAGTATCCAGAAAATCCTCACTCATAAGAACGTTAGCCGGATTCATATGCTCATCCTGAAACATCTTGACCAAAACTTCCCAGTCAGGTCTATCACAATCAATCAGCGCAGAAATAGCCATCTTCTGCTCATCAGTGAGCTTGATTTTCTGCTTTCTGTCTGGCATAACTCTAAGTGCCGCATCCAGGAATACTTCATGTACCTCGGTAACATTTTGTGGAAGCTCATACTTGAATTTCCCTCTGTCCTTTTCATAAGCACCTATTACCCACAGAATGTATTCTCTGTCTGGTGTAGACTTTATGTAATTGTCCATCCACGAAGAAACACCACCATGTGTATATGGATAGCTACCTTCCAATATCAGACATGTCTTCATTCGTTCCCTGCTACCTCTGTATCAGTATTAATTCTGATACTTGAATCATCTACTCTTATTAGATATAAGTTATCATTTAACTGAGTTGCCTCAGCTCCTTCAATATCTGCGAGACTTCCATTATTAACGCGAACCAGGCAATAGGCTTCATCAATAAATCCATCAAAGTCTATCGTAGTTCCATTTTCATCATTCGTTTTATGTAATGTCAGATTGCTATATCTTTGAACTGATCCAGCTAATCCGCTTCCAGTAACCTTTCTGATATAAGGTACATTTTGATCCAGCCAGTCCATATAGTAGTTATACCTGGTCTTTAATACTTCCCAGCCCATCTCAGCTCCTCTGTCTACATCCAGTAGATCATCAGGATGCATGAAATGTGAACTTACATAATGCATATTCAGTTCTGAAAAAGCTGTCATCATCATATAATCATCAAGGATACAGCCTGATATTGTTCTAGGAGCCTCTATCATTCCATCTTCCTTAACCTCGAATTCCTGCGCATAAGCGTTTTCACCAGGAAGATAGTTACTGGCTATACATCTAATCTGTGGAAAATCATTTACAATCATTTCTCTTCCTGCATCTGACAGGATATTTGAAGGTGGAACATAAACGCATGCATTGCTGGATGGAAAAAGACTTCCTACAAAGTCTGTAAGTTCAGTCATAGCATTATACATAGCTGTGTAACTCTCCCATACAGAATAACCTTCGTCATATTCATAAATATAATCAGGTCCACATAAAGGCTGATGATTATATCCGTGATAACCAATCTCACCACCTCTATTAAGTAGCATATTTCCGTAATAATAAAAATCCGATGTACTGCCATTACTCTTAAGATTTTCTGATGTATTATCCTCATAGGTTTCAATTACTACACCTGTGAGTGGAATATCATGTTTACTTGCTATTCTGAGAACATCCGGCCACCATACATAGGAATAGAATTCTGCTACTCCCATTCCATAATCTCTCATGATATATTCAGAATCACCATTTGGAACGGGTGAAGGAAAATCATCCAGATAGAAATTTGAAGCATTAATAATAGGATATACACATACATCCTCTAATAATGAATATGCAGAAGCATATATTCCTCTATATGCTTTTTCACAATATCCAAAATTACATACTACAAATCTTCCATCTCCGTAACTTGTCCTCCATACAAGGGGTATATTGCCATCAGCATTAGTTGCAAAAACTTCACATCTATCTGAAATTGCAATCTTCATGGATGAATCATATGCATCTTCTATTTTGTATATAGTTTCATACCCCAACATAAAATTTTCAGCCGATTTAAAATCTTGTAAAGTATAGAAATCATATGATGATTCATCTATGCCAATCTTGTTACTGATTACATCCAGAGCCGTTTCTTTTTCCATTGGAAGGCCAAACATAACAGCTCCACCATCATATACATATGAAGACAAATCCAGAATTTTCGATCCTAGTGGACTCAAATTCATACAACCTACTAGTACCGTTTCATAATCTCCAAAATCAGGAATTTCTTCTGTGCTGACATCTATCTGCTCAAAAGGAACTCTCATATCAGTAAGAATCTGAGTGAACTGAGGCTCAGCATGAGTACTGTTCGCATCACTTGAATCCATTATATAGAGACATGTTTTGGTATCCGCAAGTGGCTTGTTCTGGATATCATCAGCTATAGGCAGTATATCAATTTCACTTTTTTGGACGCTGTACTGAATACCCATTCTTTCAACAAGAAGGAGTCCGATTATCAGAACAAAACATATTAAAATTCGAAGTACTACAACGAATCTGACTTTCACGTTTACTCCATTTCTGCACTCTGTTTATTGCTATTTTCCCAAAAATTAATCATTTCCATTATGCGACTAGAAATAAATTGATCAGTGTTCATGGTTTTATCAATAAGTTCTTTTATAGACTTCGAAGCCTTGGTCTGATAATAATATCTGAACTTCAAAATCCATAATTCTTCGCTCATGTCATATATTTTTTCCATCTGCTTCAATGTTGCATCTGCAGATGAATATTGTTCAGCGTTAAGATAACTATTAGATAGACTGGCATAGTCTTCGAATGTAGGAGCTAGAGAAATCTTCCTTACAAGCAGCTGCTGATAGTTATTCCTCTGAATCTCCAGTACCTGTCCCTGAGCCATATCGCTTTCAAGAAATTGTCCCAGATACGTGATATATTCTGTGAGCAAATTTACATTAGAAGGATCTTCAGCATACTTGATGCTATATTCCTGTAACTTCAGTTCATATTCTTTGGACAGCTCTACCATCGCTGTAGTGGCATAATGAACAACTTCAACGTCCTCATTCATTCTGGCCTGATTCAGAATATGCGAATATGACTTGGTATCTGCCATAAGTACGTCCATGATTACTGAACGCTTTATACTGGCATCATCCATGATAAGCGCATCTTCCAGTGGAACTACCATATTACTCTCAGCTTCTGGTACTGGCATTCTTGTATGATCTATTTCGTTTCCTCTCATAGCCTCCAGATTCTTACTATTACTTCCGCTCTTACCAGTTACTATGGTTATGTGTATCAGCAGCGCACATAATGCACCAAAGACCGGAACGAATAATACTATGGCAAACATTTCTTTGTTAACTTTTAGTATTTTAAAATATGATAACAACAAGAATAATGCCACTATAATCAGGTGGACTATTAGTATTCCAACTCCAAACCTCATATGTCAGCCTCCTACGCTGTCTACAACTGATATACCAAGTCCGATTTTCTTAAATCTATTCAAAATAATCTGTTCACTTTCAGCATCTACCTGAGAAGCCAGCAGATACAAATTGTTATCTTTGCCCAGACCTATAAGGTCATTGTTACGTACTTTAGTTCGGAGAATCTCATCAAGTTCCTTAAGGCTCCTGCCATCATGATCGAACTTGAACAGTCTGAAACTTGCTCTCTGATTCTCTGCCATATCATGGATAATATCCAACTGCTCGAGGAAATACTCATCGTTAACAATATTGGTATCTTCTATATAAATCTTCTCTGCAATTGCTGTCTCATACTCCCAGGCCTTAACTATAAAGTTCTCTATAAGACCACTCAGTATCTTGATAAGGTTGACATAGTAGGTACCAACCTGATTGAATTTGGCATTATAAATCATAATCAAGACTGAAACATTGCCTTTATTCACTATTCCTGCTATATAGGAAGGGAATCCTTCATCTAACCCTGAATTGAACCAGACTTCTCCACTCTTAATCACATTCAGAATGTCTTCATATCCATCTAGATTCATAGATTTCTTGAGGTTGTTATTAATTCTCTGTGAACATACTTCAAGTCTGGCAAATCTCGCATTTGGATCATTTATCGTATAAATTGCTATGGTCTGATTATCCAGAACATCTTCCATAACAGGTATTGATTCTGCGAATATTTGCTCTGGAACAGTAGTACTTAACTTTTTAACAACATCAAATATTCTTCCAAATCCGTCCCTACTACCAATCAAATCTTTCTTATATTGGTTCTTATAATCCATAGCCTCTTCATATAACTGTGTTATGAAATCTACCTGATCTATTAGAGACTCATTTTGCTTTTTTATAAAGTTTGCTTCTTCATCTTTTTTCTGCTTGGTATATCCACATACTGCACCTGCCAGTAATAACAATATAAATGGCAGCCAGTTACCTGGGTCATAGAATAGAAGAATAGCATTAGTTCCATTCTCATAATATGAATATGCAAGTGATACACATTCTATAAGCGCTGCTACGACGCCCATACCAGTGCCGTATACAGTTGCTATTAATACAACGAATAATAATCTAAAATCTATCATCCTGAACTGGATCGTATTAGATGACATATGTACTAATAGCTCGATGATAAGTGCACCAATTATCAGTTCCAATATCATCATCGTTTTACTCTTCAGCTTGAATTTCTCTTTGAGAATATCCTTTAATGTTGGCTTATGATATCCAAGTGACTTGTATTCCTTATAATGTTCCTCAAGGTTTTCCATTACATCTATCTTGGCAAACCATCCATATTTCTTTCGGGCGATATCATCCCCTTCTATATGAGTTATTTTCTCGTCACTTTGAACGTAACTAACCTTTGCTTTTGGATATTTTTCCTTAATTAATTTAGTAGCATTTGCATATGTTGCATTTGCATTAGCTTTAAGTGTGATAGTAAAATCTTCATTATCCCACTTATCAAATAATCTATACAAAAAGGTACCAAGATCAGACATTTCAATGAAATGTCCCTTTGAATCCTCTGTGCATGGGAAAGTATAACTTGAATAAACTTCAAGATTGTCAAATACCTTAAACCAGTAATCATCTTTTACCTTTCCGCTAACAAGATATGGGATATGTACTATTTTCATATCAATTTGGGATTTACCGTCGTAATACTCTATCAGTTCCTCAACGGCATTAAAAATGATGTCTTTGCCTCTTGTCACCTGATCCAGAACAAAATCTGAACCAACATATACAAACTGCTTGACTTCAGAATTTAAACACAGTCTAAGAAAGGCCCTGAGCTCTTCAAACTCATTGCCTCTAATTCCCTGGTAAGTAACATAATCCGAAAAATATATTGCTCTTTCAAAGGAATATGTACTAAACAGATCCTTAAACCTGTCCTCATAGGGCTCAACCTTGAACCATTTGATCCTACCGATTTTCTTATCTTTTAGATCAGCCCCACAAATGACCAAATTGTCATTTCCAAAAGTATCTTTTAAAAGTGCTTCTGTCCAATAGGCAGTATTGCCCGCAATAATAGTATCCATATATCCCTCATAAGCTAAAAACAATATTTCAACATTTTGGTGACTAAATTATAGCACAAGACTTTCTCTCAAAACGTCACTATATATTTGTTTTATCGTTTTTTAATTTTTAGCTAATACTTTTATCAAATTACATTTTTTATCACGAAAAAGCCGCCACTTAAATGATTTAATCATCTAAGTGACGGCCTCTAAAATACTATATCTATATATTAAATTATCTATTATTCTACTGCCTGTAAATAGCTGCTGACGCAATATAATGTCTGTCCATTATATTCAACTCTTGACCAGCCCTGTTCTACATTTATACCTGTTCTGGTAAGTACCTCTCCATTCTTGACTGTAGCTACAACCGTTGCTCCGGCATCTGTTACGCTTGGAAGAAGTCTAAGATTAACTTCTATCTTAGGTGTTACCTGCTCATTGGTATCTGTAAATACTGTCTTAACTTCTCCAGTAGATGTAGCTGTGGTATCAGTAGTTGAAGTTGCAGCTGTTGTAGTTGAATCCGTTGTTGCAGTCGTACTGCTATCTGTTGTTGAAGCACTGCTACCATCTACAGTTGTAAGATAACTTGTAACTGCATAGCACTCCTGTCCATTATATTCAACCTTGGACCACCCTGCATCGCTGATACCTATTCTGTGGAGTGTCTCGCCATTCTTAAGAGTATATACAACTGTGCTGTCATCGCCCTGACTTGGCAAATCTCTGATATTAGTCTCTATCTTGGCTGTAACAGTATCATCCGCTTCATTGAATTTCATATTACTTACACTTGTAGATGTAGAACTTCCTGCCACAGATGCATCTGATGTATCAGTAGATGCACTGTCACTTGCTTCATTGTCTGATGAATCTGACACTTCCTCATCGCTTATAACAACACTATTAGAGCTCTCTATAGCTGATACATCTGATGATAAGCCAGCTCCAGAATCCATACTGGCTTCTATAACGGCTTCGTCAGTTTCATCACTATTATCTGAACTACTGTTTCTTATAAATAACAGAACAGATACAATGATTATAAGCAGCACAATAAGTCCGCCGCCTATCAATAACAGCCATTTAGTAACATTACTTTCTGTTTCATCATCATCATCAAATGGATTTCTGTCATCATCAATATCTTCTGATGAATCTTCTTCAATCTCATCTTCTATATCAGGAATCTGTCTTGTCTTCTCCAGAGATTCCTCTTCAACATCATCTTCAATATTGTCTGCATCTTCATTTAATGAATCATCATTTTCACTCATTATTCTGCTGATTTCTTTTCCAAGCTTGAACTGTTCAAAGTCCTCAATCTTCTTCTCATCAATATCAGACTTATCATACTTATTTCCCATCTTACTTAAAGTTTCTCCTCGCATCATATGTTTCCATCACACTTTATCATTAAATCAAAAAGCATTCTGGACATTTCCATATATTATCACAAAATTATTAATTTTTTGTGTATATAAACGTTTTTAACCTTAAGATTTTCAAAAGCCTACCTTCGGCAAAAACTTCCCACACCCCTCCATGCGATAAAACAGTCATCTACTCGCTTTACGCCTCAGAACATTCCGGGCACTGGGTATTCCCCTGAAAACATATGC
>CAMJFD010000099.1 GCA_946404845.1 uncultured Butyrivibrio sp.
TTTGCTTGAAAACGTTACAGTTGATGCTAATGGTAAGATTGATTTCGCTGATAAGTCAGTTACAGAGAACACTCGTGTATCTTACCCAATTCAGCATATCGATAACATCGTTAAGAATGTTAACCCAGTTTCAGCTGGTCCAGCTGCTGAGAACGTAATCTTCCTTTCAGCTGATGCTTTCGGAGTACTTCCTCCAGTATCAATTCTTACACCAGAGCAGACACAGTATTACTTCCTTTCAGGATTTACAGCTAAGCTTGCTGGTACAGAGCGTGGTATTACAGAGCCTACACCAACATTCTCAGCTTGCTTCGGACAGGCATTCCTTGAGCTGCACCCAACAAAGTATGCTGAAGAGCTTGTTAAGAAGATGCAGAAGAGCGGAGCTAAGGCTTACCTCGTAAATACAGGTTGGAACGGAACAGGTAAGAGAATCTCTATTAAGGATACTCGTGGTATCATCGATGCTATCCTTAACGGTGATGTTCTTAAGGCTGAAACAAAGAAGATTCCATTCTTTGATTTCGAAGTTCCTACATCACTTCCAGGAGTTGATCCAGCTATCCTTGATCCAAGAGATACATATGCTAATGCTTCTGAATGGGAAGAAAAGGCAAAGGATCTTGCTGCTAGATTCCAGAAGAACTTTGTTAAGTATACAGGAAATGAAGCTGGTAAAGCACTTGTTTCTGCTGGTCCTCAGCTTTAATTCTTATAACTTCATAAGAGTATAAAGATTATGAGCCGTCGTACGAAAGTACGGCGGCTTTTTGCATGAGTTTTTTATATACTTCACAATATAACAGTTGTTATTATGGTGAATTGTTATAAAAATATTATTTGACGATTTTACATATACACATAATTTGCAAAAAAGTATAAAATATAAGTATAATCCCGAAGATTTTTTATTAAATAGATATATGTAACTCTTTATTCTTTTTATGGTACTAATTGTTGCTGTTAACCTTAATTACTGCACTAGTAAAAGGGGGTAATGCGATGAAACCTGATGATGTAAGAAATCTTCCACTCCCTAAACGGCTGGTCAAGCTGTTTCTTACGACATTTTATCTCTCGGCCTTCACATTTGGTGGTGGTTATGTAATTATTACGCTCTTAAAAGACAAATTTGTCGATGAGCTGAAATGGATCAAAGAGGATGAAATGCTTGATTTTATTTCCATTGCGCAAGCTGCTCCAGGTATACTTGCAATAAACGGAGCTATTCTCGTTGGATACAAAGTTGCCGGACTGCTTGGCATCATTTGTGCTACTCTTGGTGCTATCACTCCACCATTTATTCTACTGACTATAATTTCATTATGCTATGACATCTTCAAGAGTAACTTCTATGTTAAGGCGATGTTTGAAGGCATGAGAGCAGGTGTTTGCGCCGTTATAGTATCTGCGGTATTCGATATGATGACTAATCTGGCTAAATCCAAGGATATAGTTCTTGCATTTATATTAGTTGGATCTTTTATTGCCAATTATATATTTGATGTAAATGTAATCATTATAATGGCGGTTGTTGCAGGAATAGGTGTTATCACTACATTTTTTCGCTTCAGGAAAAAACTAGTTAAAAAGGAGGCACCGACGGGATGATATATCTTCAATTGTTTCTGTCATTTGTGAGAGTTGGACTATGTACCTTTGGTGGTGGGCTTGCTGCAATACCACTTATACAACAGCAGGTGGTTGATAATTATGGATGGATGTCAATTGATGAATATTCAGACATTATAACAGTGGCTCAGATAACTCCGGGACCTATTGCAATAAATGCATCTACATTTATAGGTAATCAGGTTGCTGGAATTCCAGGTGCTATGGTAGCTGTTCTGGGTATTATTTTTCCTGCATGTATAATAGTAACTCTTCTGGCTTATATATATAACAGATTGCATAATATGTCAGCCATGCAGAGTGTGCTCAAGTTCCTGCGTCCTGCTGTTATAGCCATTTTATTTGCAACTGCAGTTGAGATTCTGATGCCGGTTGTATTTATGAATGGCGATGTTGAATTGACGGCCTATAATGTCAAGAACAGAATGATAGTGCTGTTCGTTGTTGGAATAATCCTCCTGCACAAAAAGAAGATAAGTCCTATTATGTACATTCTGATGTGCGGAGTTGTTGAAGTGGCATATCAGGTTCTGATTTGAGCAAAAATATGTTAAAAGATAGCACAATTTAAAAAGATTTGAATATGAAATAGATATATTATAAGAGCAAATAAAGATAGAAGTAACGTTAATCCGCTTTATGGGAGGCTTGTACGGAAATGCTAAAATTATCTAGATTATGCTCTGATAACATGATATTACAAAGAGATAAAGAGGCATCAATTTGGGGCCGCAGCATAGCTGGAGCCAAGATTGATGCCATTTTGATTGGGACAGGACTATCAGAAGAATATACAACTAATTGTGATGAGAATGGCAGGTTCATAATTAAAATGAAACCACATGCAGCTGGTGGTTGTTACAGTCTGAAGGTCAGATCAGGTGACGAATTGGTAGAAATACATAATGTAACATTTGGTGATGTATGGCTCTGTAGCGGACAGTCCAATATGGAACTGCCTATAAATAGGGTGTATGACAAATATAAGGACATTATTGACAGAGCTGAATGTGATGAAATACGTACATTTAAAGTTATTGAACATACCAATTATCATGAAGAACAGGAAGAACTTGATAGTGGTGAATGGGTTAGCGTAGAAGCCAAAACTATTATGAATTTTTCGGCTACTGCATACTTTTTTGCCTGTAAATACAGAGAACTAACGGGTGTACCTGTTGGACTTATCAATTTGAGCCTGGGTGGTTCACCTATTACCAGCTGGATGAGCAAGGATATGATCAGTGGTTATGAGAGATTAAATAATATCTTAACGACTTACTCTGATGACGAATATATGGCTCAGGTTCTTAAGGCTAATGAAGAAAACATGTTGTCATGGCATTCTAATATTGATTCAATAGATGAAGGTCTTAAGAATTCTTGGTATTCAGAATATCCTGTAACAGATGCGCATGATATTGAAGTTCCATGCATGTTCCGTGATACAGAACTTAAGGGATTTATTGGTAGTCTTTGGTTATATAGGAAATTTGAATTAACTAAAGAGCAGGCGTCAAAAGATTACAGGCTGTGGCTTGGAACAATGGTAGATAGTGATACAACTTATGTAAATGGTACTGTAGTTGGTAAAACTGAATATCAATATCCACCACGTAAATATGATGTGTCAGCCTCTATTCTACATGAAGGCAAAAACAGTATTGTAATAAGGCTGAAGGTGGAATCTGGCCTTGGAAGGATAACGCCTGGTAAAGAGAGAATGCTCTTTAATGATACAGAGTATATAGATGTAAATGGTAAATGGAAATATATTGTAGGCGGCGAATGTGAAGCTATTAAGCCAACTGATTTTACTAGCTGGAAGCCAACTGGTCTATATAATGGCATGACAGCTCCATGTCATAACTACAGTGTAGCTGGTATGATCTGGTATCAGGGAGAGTCTAATACTCATGATTCACCAGAGAACTATACAGAGCTTACAGAGCGTATGGTAGAAGGATACAGGAAGGTATGGAAGGACGAAAGCCTTGTATATATCTATGCGCAGCTACCTAATTTTGTAATTGATGTTGATGAAGAAATAGAATGGCCTTCTATGAGAGAAGCTCAGAGACAGTGTCTAAAAGTACGTGGAACACAGATGGCAACTCTTTTTGACGTGGGTGAAGATAATGACCTGCATCCACTTGATAAGATGAGCGTTGGTAACAGACTTGCACTTGCTGCAGCTCATGAACTTGGTCATTATAAAGGCGAATATACCGGACCAGTAGTTGAATCAGCAGTATGGCAGAATGGTTTTGTAAAGGTCAGTCTGACTCATGCGGATGGCCTCTGTGTACGTGATATAGGTAAGGGAAGTGAGATAAGAGATTTTAAATTAGAATATGGAGATGGAGCAGTTGTAGATACAGATGTTACTATAGATGGTAATTGTTTAGTTATTAAACTAAAATCAATCAGACAACTTGCCAAGCCTGTCAAGGTAAGGTATTGTTATAGTAACACTTATACAGGTGGGTTATTATACAATGGAGCAGGGTTACCAATGGCTCCGTTTATGGAGGGAATAAAGTAATCAATGAAAGTTCTTTTTAATGGTAGATGGAAATTCTACGAAACAGATCTTGATGCAACTTATCAGACTGCCATGGAAAGGAAGGATGAATTTAAGCCAGTTGAAGTACCACACGACTGGCTTATTTATGATTCCAGAGATTTATACAGAGATGGTATGGGCTGGTACACCAAAGACTTTGAAATGGAGTTTGAGGGAAAAAGAGTCTTCCTAACATTTGAAGGCGTATATATGGATAGTGAAGTCTATGTAAATGGCCATAAAGCTTTTGAATGGAAGTATGGATATTCTTCTTTTACATTCGAAATTACAAGATTCCTTGTAGAAGGCACTAATAATGTTACAGTCAGTGCCAGATATCAGAATCCAAATACAAGATGGTATTCTGGAGCAGGTATCTACAGAAATGTATGGGTTAACATTACTGAAGATACATATCTTCCAGAAAATGGAATGTATATATCAAGTCATAAAGATGGTAATGATTATATCGTGCACATCGAGACAGAAGTGGCGGGTCCAGAGGCTGACACAGCTGTATTAAATTATGAACTTAGTAACGTCGGTGTCAGAGGCATTACATCAAATGCTGCGACATGGATGGAAGATGAATCTAAGAGAACCAAAAAAGTGTGTGAAGTTCCAGCATGCGACATATCTCAGAAAAATTCGTCAGATAAGAGAATCACATATGTGAGTGAGTACCGCGTATCATCTCCGAGTGAGTGGGATATTTATACACCTAATCTATATGACATTAGTGCTGAACTTATAGTTAATGGAACTAAGGCTGATGACGTTACAAGCCGTGTCGGATTTAAGACAATTAAGCTCTCAATGGATAAGGGCTTTATAATTAATGGTCGTAATATCAAGTTAAATGGTGTATGTGAACATCATGATCTTGGTGCTCTCGGAGCTGCATATAGAAGTGCTGCCATGGAGAGAAAATTAAAACGTCTTAAGAAGATGGGCGTTAATGCCATTAGAGGAACTCATAATATGGTTGCACCAGATGTATTAAGACTTCTGGATGAGATGGGTATGGTATTTATCTCTGAGTCTTTTGACATGTGGGAGAAGTCCAAGACAGAATATGATTATGCAAGATTCTTTAAGGAATGGCATACAGCAGATGTGGCTAGCTGGGTTAGACGTGACAGAAACCATGCGTGCGTCGCATTCTGGAGTATAGGTAATGAAATATATGATACTCATGCAGATGATAATGGTCAGAGAATAACCAGAGACCTTAAGTCTCTAGTAGAACAGCATGATCCATATGGAAATGCTGTTCCAACAATTGGTTCTAACTATATGCCTTGGGAAAATGCTAGAAAATGTGCAGATATCCTTAAGGTAGCAGGTTATAACTATGCTGAAAAATATTATAAGGAGCATCATGAAGAACACCCAGACTGGGTTATCTATGGTAGTGAAACTGCGTCTGTAGTACAGAGCAGAGGAATATATCATTTCCCGGCTACAGCCAGCATATTATCAGATGATGATGAACAGTGCTCAAGTCTTGGTAACAGCCAGACCAGCTGGGGCGCTAAGAGTATAGAAGATTGTATCGCTGATGACAGAGATACACCATTTTCTATGGGACAGTTCTTGTGGACTGGATTTGATTATATTGGAGAGCCAACTCCTTATCATACCAAGAATTCATACTTTGGTCAGATAGATACAGCAGGATTTCCTAAGGATGCATATTATGTACTGCAGGCAGCTTGGACAGATTATAAAGAGTCACCTATGGTTCATATTTGCCCTCATTGGGATTTCAATGAAGGTCAGACAATTGATATTAAGGTATCTACTAATGCACCAGAGGCTGAGCTGTGGATCAATGGTAAGAGCCTTGGCAGACATGAGTTTACTAACAGACCTGGTACAGGTAAGCAGATGGTGTGGAACCTTACAGCAGCTTATGAACCTGGAGAGCTCAAGGCAGTAGCTTATGATGAAAATGGAAGCGTAATAGCTGAGGATATCGTAAGGACTAATGGGGATTCAGCTAAGATAGTTCTTGAGATAGAGAAAGCTGAAATAAAGGCAGATGGAAGAGATCTTGCATTTGTTGCTATCAGTACAGTGGATGCAGATGGTAATCCTGTAGTAAATGCTCAGGACAGAGTAACTGTAAAGGTTAGCGGCGCAGGTAGACTCGTGGGACTTGATAATGGTGACAGTACAGATCTTGATAGTTATAAGAGCTGTAGCAGAAGACTTTTCAGTGGCAAGCTACTTGCTATTATAGAATCAGATACAGTAGCAGGTGATATCAATGTATCGGTTGCAGCAAAAGGACTTGAAATGGCTGAGTGTACCATAACAGCAGTGCCGGCTAAAAGCATGATTAACAGCTATGAGCCTGTAGAATGTATAGAGAAGTGTCTTGATAGAGAACTTGTTCTGGGAAGTGAGACCGAAGTTCCAATTAGAAAGATTGAACTGTGCAGAGTTGAGGGTAGCAGAATTCTGAGTCCTGAATGCAAAGAGGCGGTAGTAGAAGCTAGAATATATCCAGTAAATGCAAGTTATGATGATATAGTATTCCAGGCAGTTACTGAATACGGCGTAGATACTAACATAGCTTCTTTTGAAAAAATAGATAATAATAAAATCAAGGTTACAGCAAAGGGAGATGGCTCATTCTATATAAGAGCGCTGTCAAAAAATGGAGCTGATAAGACTAGAATAATTACATATCTTGATTTTGAAAATCAGGGCCTTGGAGCAGCATTCCTTAATCCTTATGAGTTTGTATCCGGATCTCTTTATTCAGAAGTAATAGGAGAGGCAGGAAATGGTAATGATAAAGGCGTTGCTACAGCTAGAGGTGAGAAGACAGTTATTACTTATAATGACCTTGACTTTGGACGTGACAGCGGTGATGAGATAACTATTCCTGTATTTGCTCTTGATGGGGGCGAAGCTGTTAATTTCAAGATATGGAGCGGAGATGAACTTCTCGCAGAAGAGGTTTATCAGAAGCCAGCCATGTGGAATGTATATCAGGAAGTCACATGGAAACTTGCAAGAAGGCTTACAGGTGTTAATTCCCTTAGCTTTGAATTATATAGTAAGGTTCATATCAAGGGATTCATATTCAAGAAGAATGTAAGAGCTCTTGATGTACTTAGAGCAGTAGATAATGATGAAATCTATGGCGATACCTTTACTAAGGGAGAGGATGCTATTACTGGAATAGGTAATAATGTATCTCTTGTATTTAAGGATATGGACTTTGGCGATGACGGAGTAAGTTCTGTAATGATAAATGGAAGAGCTAATGGCGGAGTTAATACAATGCATATTCTCTTTGAACAGAATGGAACTACAGTTCGCAGAATCATTGAGATACCTGAATCTGCTGATTATCAGAATAACAGATATGAGATTGAGAAACTTACAGGAGAAGGCACAGTAACATTCGTATTCCTTCCAGGAAGTAACTTTGACTTTAAGGATTTTCAGTTTTGTAGATGAGCTAGATAATGTGTCAATGTGATTTAGACATTTTGGTATACAAAATAATATAGACTTATAATAATATAACGCAGCTATCATATTAAAGAAGTGATGGCTGCGTTTTTGTAAAAAAATCATTTTAAAATTTCTATACTATGATAATTATTATTTAGTATGAGTTCTGTTCATCTTCTTGTACTCAGTCGGTGTACAACCCTTAACTGATTTAAAGATACGGTTAAAGGTAGATAATGAATTAAATCCTGACTGCATAGCGACATCTGTAATTGATAGGTCAGGCATTACCAGCAGAGATTCAGCCTTGGCAATTCTGCACTGGGTTATATAATCGTAACATGCCATACCAGTGAAGTCCTTAAATAGTCTTGAAAAATGGAATCTGGAAAATCCAGCCATATTAGCAATATCGTCTATGCTGAGATCCTCTACGCAGTGCTCTGATATGTAGTTGCAGATTCCAATATATTTTTCTATATATTCTCTTCTCTTGCCAGAAGGAGTTTCCGGGAACTTGTTTTCTGTAAATATACTGGCTCTTCCAATTGCAACTAGGAATTTGATTATAAGTGAATAAATGCTGGATGTGGTGAAAGGATCTCTTTTACCATATTCATATTCAATTTCATCAAGTATCTGAGATAGTGCTCTGTGAAGATCTGGATTTGAATCTCTTGTGATTACAACGCTTGATACAAGCGCGTTTAATAGAGTAGATACTTCTGAGAGGCTACTGATGTGATTACAATCAAAGAGCATGATGATCCTTTCACCAGTCTCTGGAGCTTTCAGTTGATGGAGCGTTCCGGGAGTAATGATCATTATGTCGCCTTCTCGTAATTCATAAGTCTGATCTGAAACTATTGCTGTATAGCCATTTCTTACTGGCTTTATAATTTCAACTGCTGTATGCCAGTGAAATGGATAATCTTCATATTCATCATTGTGATATAGAATTACACCAGGTAATTCTTCAAAATTCACGGTTTCTTTAGAACCATCCAAAACAGGTATCATTAATATATAGCCTCCAATTCATTTCCCACAGTAATTTTATGTAAATAATCCAATAATGTCAAAGCCTGTTGTGTTCAATTATTCAAAAAATAGCAAAATATGATGTAAAAAAGGCAAAAAATAGAAAGTGAATTGTGCACAAATAACATAATATGTTCTCATAGAATTATCGATGAGTTTATGTTTATAAGTTTATCAGGATACGGAGGATGAGACTAAGATGGAATTAGTAGAAAATAAAGAGCTTCTTGAAAGCTATGAGAAGCGAGCAAAAGAGTTAATTGCCCAGATGACGCTTGATGAGAAGGTTTCTCAGACAGTTAATCATTCTGCAGCAATTGAGAGACTTGGAATTCCAGCATATGACTGGTGGAACGAGGCATTACATGGCGTTGGAAGAGCAGGAGTAGCAACTGTTTTTCCTCAGTCAATAGGTCTTGCGGCAACATTTGACGAGGATTTCATTGAAGAGATTGCAGATGCTATATCTACTGAGGCAAGAGCAAAATATAACGAACAGCAGAAATATGGTGACAGAGATATATATAAGGGACTTACATTCTGGTCACCAAATGTAAATATATTCAGAGATCCTAGATGGGGCAGAGGTCAGGAAACATTTGGAGAAGACCCATATCTGACATCAAGACTTGGTGTAAGATTTGTAGAAGGTCTTCAGGGACATGATGAGAAGTACATGAAGGTAGCTGCCTGTGCCAAGCATTTCGCTGTACATAGTGGACCTGAGAATGTAAGACATAGCTTCAATGCAGTTGTATCTAAGAAGGATATGTATGAGACATACCTGCCAGCATTTAAGACATGTGTACAGGAAGGTCATGTAGAAGCTGTTATGGGTGCATATAACAGAACAAATGGTGAGCCATGCTGTGGTAGTAAGACGCTTCTGCAGGATATTCTTAGAAAAGAGTGGGGATTCAAAGGCCATGTAGTATCAGACTGCTGGGCTATCAAAGACTTCCATGAAGGACACAAGGTAACAGATACACCACTTGAATCTACGGTGATGGCTATGAATAACGGCTGCGATATCAACTGCGGTTCATTATTCCTGTATCTGAAGCAGGCAGTTGATGAAGGACTTGTATCAGAAGAGAGACTTGATGAAGCATTACTGCATCTGTTCACAGCCAGAATGAAGCTGGGTGTATTTGACAAAAAGGGTGATAACCCATATGACAAAATCACATATGATGTGGTTGATAGTAAAGAGATGAGAGCACTTAATTTAAAGGCTTCTGAGAGATGTATGGTTCTCCTTAAGAATGCTGATAAGCTGCTCCCACTTGATAAGAACAAGATAAGGACAATTGGTATTATTGGACCAAATGCTGATAACAGACAGGCTCTTGTTGGTAACTATGAGGGTACTGCATCCAGATATAAGACAATTGTTGAAGGTATTCAGGATTATGTTGGAGACGACATCAGAGTACTTACATCTGAAGGATGCCATCTGTTCAAAGAAGGTATCAGTAACCTTAGCGAAGGTAATGATAGAATGTCAGAAGTTAAGACAGTATGTGATTATAGTGATGTAGTAGTTGTATGTCTTGGTCTTACTGCTGATATCGAAGGTGAAGAAGGTGATGTAAGTAATCAGTATGCTGGAGGAGACAAGATAACACTTGACTTTCCTGGACTTCAGAATGAAGTATTAAAGGCTGCTGTAGAGAGTGGCAAACCAGTTATACTTGCAGTATTATGTGGTAGCGCAATGGGACTTAATTATGCTGATGAAAAAGTTAATTCAATCATCCAGTGCTGGTATCCAGGTGCTCAGGGTGGCGAAGCATTTGCAAAGCTTATATTTGGTGAAGCAAATCCAGAAGGCAAGTTACCTGTAACATTCTACAGAACAACAGAGGAACTTCCTGAATTCACTGACTATTCTATGGAAGGCAGAACATACAGATATATGCACAATGATGCACTGTATCCATTTGGATATGGTCTATCATATACTGAATATGAGTATTCTAATGCTACTGTAAATGCAGCAGTAGTCACTGCAGATGGTATTGATGTAACTGTTGATGTTGCTAATGCTGGTGATTATGACGGAATAGAAACTGTACAGGTATATGTTAAGATATGCAAGGATGGAACACCAAATGCACAGCTTAAGGGTATTAAGAAAATTCAGCTTCAAAAGGGTGAGAAAAAGACAGTTACTGTACATTTAAATCAGGAAGCATTTGGACTTTGCAATGATGATGGTAAGTTTGAAATTCAGAGCGGAAAAGCTGTTATCTATGTAGGTGGACAGTGCCCATGCTCAAGAAGTACAGAACTTACAGGCAAGGAAGTATCTGCTATAGAGGTTGAGATACGTTAATAGAATTATAATTGTATATAGAGGACTACGATGTGCTTAATTTATTGACAACAATAATGACAGCATAATCGTAGTTCCTTAGTAAAAAGGTTTTTGGAGGCATTATGGGTGAAAAAAATTGGTCTCAGCTTTGGCTGAGATATAAGAAGATTGACAGGAAATATGATTATGACCTGTCTTCTTTCGGGGTGATAGGATTTGATCTAGAAGAGCCTATAATAAAATCTGTTATAAGAGAATATACAAGAGGCATTTCTTCACTTTTAGAAATAGTAGAAAGTGATGTAAGTATAGTGAATGCGGCTGAATCAGGTGTATGTGTCAGATTCATAGCAAATAGTGATGTTGCAGCTGAAGGATACATTATTAGAAGCTCTGAATATATTGAAGTCCAGGCATCTGACAGTAAAGGCCTGTTATATGGTATGTTCCATCTTTTAAGGCTTATAGCCAGAGAACAGGGTCTGGTTGGCCTTAATATTTCTAAGAGTCCAAGTTCTCAGCTTAGAATGCTGAATCATTGGGATAATATGGACGGAAGTATTGAGAGAGGTTACTCGGGAGAATCATTCTTTTTTGCAAATCACGAGATAATTGTAGATGAGAGAACAAGAGATTACTGCCGCTTTATATCCAGCATCGGTATAAATGCAGTTGTAATCAATAATGTAAATGTCAAAGATACAGCTACAGAGCTTATTTCAAACAGATATTATGACAAATTATCAGAATTATCGGCTCTTATGAGTGAGTATGGCATTAGACTAATGCTATCACTTAACTTTGCAGCACCAATGGAGCTTGGACATATGGATACGGTTGATCCGCTTGACGCAGGCGTTATCAAATGGTGGAAGGACAAGATAAAAGAGGTATATGACAATATACCAGAGCTTGGCGGATTTCTGGTAAAGGCTGATTCAGAAGGAAGACCAGGTCCATTTACATATGGCAGAACTCAGGCAGAGGGTGCTAATATGCTGGGTGAAATCATAGAGCCTTATGGCGGAATTATCATCTGGAGAGCATT
>CAMJFD010000100.1 GCA_946404845.1 uncultured Butyrivibrio sp.
TTATATGATCATATTCAAGTTCTACTACTACAAGCTTTTCTATATCAAAGTTAGGATAATAATTAAACTTTTTGATTAGATATACATGTCTTTTGGGTTTTATATCTTTGATATCATCTGCAAAAAATCCAAAATATAATAACTGATCTTTACCTGATTCTATAAAATTCTGATACCAGGGTCCATCCTGTATTTTGGATAATTTGAGTATTCCATTACCATTTACTATAGTTTCATTATCTGAATAAAAAGAAACCTGATCATTCAACAGACTTGCCTGTCCCCAGATGAGATACTGTTTTTTGATATCTGTATAAGCTTCATAGTATTCATATCCATTTGAATACTCTTTATCAAGGAAGTCATATATCTTCTTCTTGATAAAAACACTTTTCTCAATGCCATCTGCATCATCAAAAAGGTCAGTAAGCGTATAATTAACTGCTCTTACAGTATCAGCATACTGAGTATTTCTAGCCTCTCTTCCTGCATGGAAGATGGTATACAAAATAAGCATATCAATTACCAAAATGGGAATTATTACGCAGAAAATATAGAAGAGAATAAATTTTTTTCTCGTACTTGATTTATATAGATAATCTGTAATTTTAGTGCCCAATATTAATTTACGCATTGTACCAAATTACTGCTCTCCACTCATACTAAAAACAAAAACTATAATCACATTATAGCATTTAAATGAGTAATTGTGATTATTATTAGCTATGTAATCTTATATATTGGAGATGGAAGGTACACCTGCTTACATTCAGATGCACCTCCTACTTATACTACATAGATCACATTTGGAAGGTTTTAGTAATCTGTTATCAACTATACATTATGTTCCGGCATATATTAATGCTACAAATTATAGAAAAAGACATGATAAATTATTAATATCAAAAAAGCCTCTGCATTTTGTCATAATATATACAAAATACAGAGACTTTTTATTGTTTATCAGCACCCCATATGCTAAAACAGTCATCTACTTCCGGAGTGTCGAAAGTTTGTTATAAAAAAATATTTAAACATATTTGGCAATCTTAACTGACTTCTTAGAGGACCAGTTGGAATAGTATTTTACACCATTTACAGTCTTATAGCTTCTAATCTGGACATAGTATTTTTTACCTTTCTTTAGACCTTTACTAAGCGTCTTTGTTATTGTCTTACCACTCTTTTTGTTCTTGACAGTTACTGTCATAACACCAGATTTAAAACTCTTCTTTGTAGAATATCTGATTTCATAACCTGTAACATCGCTTACTCTCTTAAATTTAACAGATATCTTCTTTCCACTAGTCTTGAGTTTTTTGATCTTAGTAGCCTTGACAGATACTTCTTCTGTAGATGAATCGCTATCTACAGTTGTGCCCTGATCCCCTGATACTGTTGCTTCTGTACTAGCTGAACCTGACTCAGCAGTAGCAGAATCTGTTTCACTTGAACTGTCTGTAGCTGCATCATCACTACTCTCTCCAGCTTCATTATCATCAGCATCAAATAATTTATTATCTGTTACACTATATCCACCAGATGTAAGTGTCAGGCTTGATTCATCAACTGTTCCCATTACAATATCATCAAATACGATCTGAGATTCTGTAATAGAAGTCTCAGTACCAGGGATACTATTGCACCATACAGCAAATTTAGTGATATTAGATGGATCAAAGGTTCCACCATTTTTACCTTTAAAGCTGCTAAATGGAATTGTAATATATTTAGCATCTGTAGTTGCTACAAAGTCATTTAAATACACTTCAAAATCTTCTTCATTGGATACAAGCTGGATAACCAGCTTCTGTCCCTGTCCATCTGGCTTTACCCACATGGAAATAGCATTATAATCGCTATAGTCAGTTACATCCAACCCTTTTGCTCTTCCTGTCCAAACTTCAGAGCTAGTTGTATTAAGTGTATAAGTAAATGCTCCCGCATATGTACCCTTAACTGCGTTATCCTTATCCAGTCTGAATTCTGAATAACATCCGCTTGCCGAATTAGCTGTATATACTTCATTTAAATATGTATCATCACCATAGTATAATTCAAAGGTTTCAATTTCATTGGCTGCAAGAACTTCTTTATCCTTGCCATAGCAAATATAATTAAGTGTCACAAGATCTGTATCATCTGCTCTAAGAGTAATACTTCCGGAATCTGTTTTCCCAAGGGAATCTAATACTTCTGTTGTAATTTCTCCAACATAATATCCATCACTATTTAATTCAGTCTCTATTTCAACAGTTGTATTATCTGCGCCTGTCAGTACATATGTTACATTACTTGCATTACTTACTTTTGAGGTTACAGTTCTGGCCTCTTTAATAGTGTCTGTGGCAAAAACATCTGTAAAGTATCCATTAACTATGCTTCCACTATTAGTATTGCTGACACTTACAGTTGTAGCATTATTATAGAAATTAACTCCATCAGCAAATACACTACTCTCATTATTATAAAAATCAATAAATTCATTTATAAGCTCGTGTCCATATGTCTCATCAACCTTGTATGGTACATAGAAATTAGTGTCTGAGAAATTTGCCCATACCAGATAATATGGAAGCCCTACTTCATTTGCTATATCACTTATCTGCTGATACCAGTCATGTCCAGCAATAGGATTACCTGATACAAGAAGCCCTTCTGCATCACTTCCATCTGCCTTCAGAACTCTGACACCTGTCTCCGCAATTGTTGCAACCTTGCCTTTATTATCAGCTATTTCCTTTATAATCTCACATGAAGATTTAAGTGCAGAGAAAAAGTTTTCAGAATATGTTGCAGGATACTCACTTGTATAATCGTTATAATAATCAAGAGCCAGAATATCAACATAATCATCTCCAGGATATCTGTCAAGATAAGTGCTTTCACTTGTAACAGGACCATTTGGAGAATATACAAATACAAGATTATGAACGCCTTTTGCTTCTCTAAGGTAATCAGCAGCATATTTGTACATTGCTTTAAATGTCTCAGTATCAGTTGATGCTGTGCCCCACCAGAACCAACCACCGTCACACTCATGGAATGGTCTGAACAGAATAGGAATTCCGGCATCTGATAATTCGTTGGCAAAATCTGCTACTATATCAAGATACTGTGTGAACTGCTCATTGTACTGTCCTCCTGGCAAAACTTCCTGAGCACAGTTATTGGTAAGGTCCTTGGATTCATTGAAATCGCAGGTTGTAAAGTCATACGTTATAGAGCCATCTTCATTTTCTGTTCCAGTTATCTTACTATTGCTCATATTAGGCATATGCATTGACAGTGTTATAAGAGCACCGCCTTCTGCAGCCTGTTTTGCATAACCTACGCACTTCTCAATAGCTGCATCTCTGTCAGTACATCCACTCTCTGCACCTGTAAGTGCAAGTGAATCAATGCCTACAATTGCACTGTATGAACCAGTCATATCCTCTGTATCAGATGTAATACCTGTCCTTACTGTGCTATATACATCATTCTGATGTCCGAACAGAACCTGATCACTATCTTCTATACTCATAAGATATGAATAAAGCTCAAGAGCTTCTACGGAAGCATTTTCATCAGATAATGATACCTCTGAAGGCATATTATCAAGATTTGCAATTGTTGTGTTCTCATTATCCGGCACAGAAGTTATCTTAACATAATCTGAACTTGTATCCTTCTGTGACAGAACTATATTATCAATATACATATTACCCTTATAAGTTGACATATAACCAACAATGCCAATTGTGATACTATCAAGAAGAGCCGTATTAGGAGTGAATTCTACGCTAACTGTTACGAGATTGTATACATCATTGTAACTCTCAACTGTAAGTGTTCCTGTCTTATCTATAATTGTTCCACTTGTAGAATTGCTGCCAAAGACCTTTGCCTTGAACTGACTAGTATCTACATCATAAGGAACATAGAGCTGGAATGTCAGCATATTATAATTACTGACATCATAAGCGCTTTCTGAGTCAAAACTCTTAATTATCTTGGCTTCACTCCATCCTATTGATCTACAGTTACTATAGTCAAGCCCCAGCTCCAAAATCTTAGAATTATCATCTTCTGTTGAACCAATTACATCTGCAAAATTTACAACTGATCTGCTTATACCACCATCATACTGATAACTGCTTTCACTCCATCCGTTATCAGAACCAAGCTCTGCATCTTCAAAATCATCAATTACTGATGGATCTGCAACTTCTAGTTCAGTTGTCTCTTCTCCTATAAAATAAACATCAGATAATTCTATATTGCCTGCAAATCCTTGAGCTACAGGTCTAAAATATATTCCCTTTAAATCAAGCTCAGATATACCCTCAAACTTAAAAGAAATACTTGTTTCATATCTTCCATTATTCTCTGTAAAACTCCCCTGTGTCAGATATGGATAGCTATCACTTTGTGTCCATGACCAGTCATCACCTATCTTAATAATGCCCTGGAACTTAAGATAATCCCCATCATCTGCAAGACTGTTATAGGCATCTTCATCTATTGATACTATTGCATAAAGAGTACAATTAGATGTAACAGTCACATCGGAAATGCTCTGATCATAAGCACAAATTGCATCATCTGACCATGTTTCCGTATCACTTACCATGTCTATCGACATAACATCACTATTACTATAGAAGCTATCTTCTATATCAAGTACATCATCACAGCTCTCTACATTAGATGAAATACTATAACTTGTCTGATTTTCATTTATTGCTTCAGATTCCACTTCAGATGCATCTTCTGTACTTTCTTCTGTAGTATCATCAGATGCATCCTCGGATTCATCTGATTCTGTTTCAGCATCATTACTTTCATTTGGAGTATCATCTTCTGATATATCAGTAGTCTCTCCTTCACTAGCTGATTCATCTGTGCTGTTCTCCGTAACAGCTGCATCACTACTCTCTGTTTCTGCTTCAGTCTCGATTACTGTTTCTTCTGTGTCACTTGCTGCATATACCATACCTGCTGTATTCAGATTTCCGTTTACAGCTGACAGAGGCATAGAAGCAAGAGTTGTCGCCATTACAACAGACAACGTCCCTTTCAATAAAACCCTCTTTTTCATACTCTCATTTCCATTCTCCTGATAACTATTGTTATCTATGATGGATTAATTGTACCCTCGGAAACTCAAGCTATTCAATTCTCAATACTTTATATTAATTCAACTTAATTATTGTGTATTTTTACTTTAAAAATATTTTAATTTAGTTTTTAATTTAATTTCACAGACCAAGTTTTTCTTGTCAAAAGAATAAAGTATTACTTGCAACTCAATTTCCTATCAAAGAACAAAGAGTCACAAGGTGACTCTTCGCGCCCGAGCGGTATTGCGAAGCAATTAAATTCATTTCCGCGAGGTGCGCATCCTGCACGGAGTGCTTTTTATTGAATAGGAAATTTGCAGAGCAATTTCCTATTCAATAAAAAAGAGCCGTGAAAGTGAATACACACTTTCACGACTCTTATTAAGTCGATTATAAAAGATTAGTTCTCTTCTTCCTGCTCAGCGATAACCTTATCGATATCTACTGATACAACGTCACCTTCATCAGCTGGTTCCTCAGCTTTTTCTGGTGCAAGGAGAGCCTTTACTGAAAGACTGATCTTTCTCTCTTCTTCGTTGAAGTCTACAATCTTAGCTGTAACTTCATCACCAACCTTAAGAACATCCGCTGGCTTCTCAACATGATCCTTAGAAATCTGAGAAACATGAAGAAGTGCATCAATTCCAGACTCTAATTCGATGAATGCACCGAAGTCTGTCATTCTTGCTACCTTACCAGTAACTGTTGTTCCTACAGCATACTTTGTTGAAGCATCCTTCCAAGGATTCTCATCATCAAACTTTCTGCTAAGAGCAATCTTGTTTCCATCAATGCTCTTAATAAGAACTTTAACTGAATCTCCAACCTTGAATGTCTTCTTAGGATTCTCAACACGACCCCAAGACATTTCTGAAATATGAAGAAGTCCGTCTGCTCCGCCAAGATCGATGAATGCACCGAAATCTGTAACGTTCTTAACTGTACCTTCTACAACATCACCTACATTTAATGTTTCGAACAGCTTCTTAGCTGCTTCAGCCTTCTGCTCTGATACAAGGATTCTTCTGTTACCAATGTATCTTCTTCTCTTAGGATTATATTCTGTTACGATGAACTGAATCTCCTGACCGTCATATTTAGATAAATCCTTCTCATATGAATCGGATACAAGACTAGCTGGAATAAAGATTCTTACTTCATCAACAACAACTGTTAAACCACCTTCAAGTACCTGTACAACCTTAGCTGTAAGCACTTCTTTGTTATTAAATGCTTCTTCTATTCTCTTATTGCCTCTGTCAAGAGCAAGTCTCTTATAAGAGAGTACTACCTGACCATCTGCATCATTTGTTTTCAAAACTTTAACATCAATCTTGTCGCCGATTTTAACCGCTTCAGTCAGATCAATACTGTTATCGTTACTGTATTCGTTCTTAGTTAAGATTCCATCTGACTTATAGCCAATGTTCAGGATAATCTCGTCAGGCTTTACATCAATAACAGTTCCTTCTACGACCTCCCCTGTATGAATTGTTTTGAACGATTCGTTAAGCAACTGTTCAAAAGTTTCTTCTGACATAATTCTGAACCTCCTCGATGATTTTCTTTGGGGTCGACGCCCCTGCGGTTATACCCACCAGTTTTACTTCACTAGGGAGATCTAGGTGAAGGTCTTCCAGTGTCTGAATAAAATAAGTATTCGCACATTTCTTACTGCATATCTCATACAGTTTACGTGTATTAGAACTGTGCATGCCGCCTATGACTATCATAGCATCAACTGATTCGGCAATTTTCTCTGCTTCAGTCTGCCTTTCTTCAGTTGCACTACAAATAGTATTCACAATATTAACATTGTAACCTTTTTGCTCGAATATTTCAATGGTTTCTTTAAATTTATTATAATTGAAAGTCGTTTGAGCTACAAGACATAATTCCGTTCCACTATCTACGGTGAAAACTCTTGCCTCATCAGGCGATTCAAGTACATAAACAGGGCCATTGGCATAACTTACTATTCCTTCAACCTCAGGATGTACGCTGCTACCAATTACAACTATTGTTTTTCCTTTTTCGCTCTCTTTGGCTACAATATTATGAATTCTTTTTACAAATGGACAAGTTGCATCTATAATTTCAAGGCCTTTTTGTTCAAGTGCCTCATAAACCTGCTTGGTAACACCATGAGATCTGATGATAATTGTTCCATCTGTAACTGAATCGAGTTCCTCGAATGTTTCAATTACCTTTACACCTTTTTCTTCCAGATCTTTTACAACAGTCTCATTATGAATTATAGGTCCATAAGTATAGACATTGCCTTTACCACTCTTAATCTGTTCATAAACTTTATCAACAGCCTTGGTAACTCCAAAGCAAAATCCAGCATGTTCTGCTAAAATTACTTCCACGTTTAATATCCTTTCACATACAAATATGTCTGTAACTCTCAGGCTTTTGAATTATATAATTCTATAATCTTGTCAGCTACCTCTTCAATTCCCATATCAGATGAATCAAGAAGAATAGCATCATCAGCCTGCTTAAGAGGTGATATTTCTCTTGTCATATCCCTGTGATCTCTGTCAATAATATCAGCCTCTATCTTATTGATATCACAAGTTTCACCCTTTGCCACGAGTTCCTTGTAACGTCTCTCTGCTCTTACCTTGGAACTGGCTGTCAAAAATACCTTAAGGTCTGCATTTGGCAGAACTACAGTACCAATATCTCTTCCGTCCATTACTACACTTGTCTCTGCAGCGAGTTTTTGCTGTAATTCTACAAGCTTTCTTCTGACATCACCATTTACACTACTTGCAGAAGCCATATTTCCTACTTCTTCAGTTCTGATCATGCCATTAACATTTTCACCATTAAGATATACTACCTGCTCACCATTCTCATATTTGATAGTGATATCAGCGCTCTCACATGTCGCACTGATTCCGGTAGCATCCTGTGCAGATATATTATTCTTGAGCATATAAAGCGCCATTGCTCTATACATAGCTCCAGTATCAACATATATGAACTCAAGCTTTTTAGCTACTATTTTGGCAATAGTACTCTTACCAGCACCTGCTGGTCCATCAATAGCTATACTCTTACTCATTACAATTTCCTCACTTATTTAATTCAATCTCTATATAATTGCCAATAATAATTATTCTCTGAAAAAAGAATCTGTTATTATCTGCGACAACATTCTACTTTTATAATTATTTTTTTGCAAGTGACCTGGTCACTCTTCTGCAGCAGCACTAAGTCCTGCAAGATGTCCGGTTGACCATGCTACCTGCAGGTTAAATCCTCCCGTTACTGCATCCACATCGAGAACTTCTCCTGCAAAATACAGTCCCTTCTTATGCTTGGATTCCATTGTAGAAGGATTAACATCCTTAACTGACACACCACCTCTTGTAATAATTGCTTCTCTAAAGCCCCTTGTGCCTGTTACTGTCATCTGAACATCCTTAATAAGACGTACGAATTCCTGTCTTTCCTCTTTAGTAATATCATTAACTCTTCTTTCTGGATTGATACCAGATAGTTTCACCATTACCGGAACAAGCTTAGATGGAAAAAGACTTCCTATAACATTAATAAACTGCTTGTTAAGTCCTGCCTCAAAATCTCTTACAACTCTTTTATCAAGCTGTTCCATTGTAAGAGCCGGTTTTAAATCAAGATGAATTCTCATCTCTGTACCAGGCTCATAATAGCTACTGGCTGTCAGCATAAGAGGTCCGCTCACACCAAAGTGAGTAAACAGCATTTCTCCAAAGCCCTCATATACAGGTCTGTTCTTCTTTTTCTTACCTTTTTTGGCAGCATTTTGATCTTCAGATCCTGTTTCAGACTGTATCTGTTCCATAACAACGGATACATTTCTAAGTGACAGTCCCTGCAGTTCCTTGCACCATGGTTCCTTAATTTCAAGCGGAACAAGTGCCGGATAACTCTGAACAAGCTTATGTCCTGAACTCTTGGCAAAAGCATATCCATCACCTGTAGAACCTGTAGTTGGATATGATAATCCACCTGTTGCAATTATAACTGCATCAAATTCAATGACTTCACCGCCTGTTGTTACGACGCTTTTGACCTGATCATTTTCATATAGAATATTATCTATTCCTGTATCAAATAATACGGTAACTCCAGCATCCTTACAGGCAAAGAGCATTGCCTTAATAATATCTGAGGAATGGTCAGAAACAGGGAATACGCGATCTCCACGCTCCACCTTGAGATGGCACCCTTTAGCCTCAAAAAAGTCCATGACTGCCTGATTATCAAAATCATAAATCGCGCTGTACATGAACTTTGGGTTACGTATTATATTAGCAAAATAGTCGTTTACATCGCAGGCATTTGTAACATTGCATCTGCCCTTACCTGTTATATAAATCTTCTTTCCTGCTTTTTCATTTTTTTCAAATAAGGTAACAGATGCTCCGGAAGTTGCAGCCGCATAAGCAGCCATCATTCCAGCAGCACCTGCACCTATTACTGCTATTTTCTTCATAAAACCTCATTACTTAATAAATATTACTGCTTGCAGAATTACTATCTTCTTTTCTAAGTGAATAATTTATTATAGGCTCCTCACCTACAAAATCAATTTCATCGCTTAAATATACCTGATAATTATTCCACGTATCCTCAAGGAGTTGCAAGTCTCTTTTGACTTCATCAGGTCTCCTCATACATAATGCCACAATCAGAGCATTAATTAAACTAAGCGGAGCAACAAGTGAATCTACAATAGATGTCATATTGCTCTGTGCCAGCAGATTACATGATGAATACAGATTCATCGGAGAATGTATGGAATCTGTAATAGATATTACCTTAGCATTTCTGTCATTGGCAAACTCCATGCATTTAAGTGTTCTCATGGAATATCTTGGAAAACTGATTCCTATTATTGCATCATTCTCATCAATCCTGATCATCTGCTCGAACATCTCACTCATACTGGTCGTTTTGACCAATACTATATTACCTCTAACCATATTAAGATAGAAGTGCAAAAATTCAGCAAGAGGTTCGCAGCTACGTATACCAACAACATAAACTGTTCTGGCATTTAATATTATATCAACTGCTGTTCTGAAAGCCAGACAATCCATTTTCATCATGGATTCCTGTATATTATTAATATCCATCTTCATTACAGACTCTAATATATCACGGTCTGTACTACCTTCATATCTGTCACTTACTCTTTCTACCCTTCCAAACTTGGTAGAAACCATATCTTCAAGGGCCTCTACAAACTCAGGATAACCTTCATATCCCAGGAACATAGCAAATCTTACAACTGTTGACTCACTAGTTCCTACCGTCTTGCCGAGCTCTGCTGCAGTCATAAATACTGCCTCATCGAAATGATCAAATATATACTTAGCAATCGCTTTTCTCCCCTTGCTCATGCTATTATACATGTCATTCATCCTCGAAATAACATCTTTTTCCTGCGCCATACCAATGTGCCCCTCATTCCCAAAAACTTTCTTCTACAATTAAAACTGTTATGTTAAAAGCTAAAAAATAATTTATGATAATCCGGCAAATGATTCATATGCCGATGTAAGCATAGCTATTGAATCTCTTTCATCCAGATCATAATCACCTGTTACTGCCATGCATCCGGCTCCATGAATAAATATCCACATCTTCATGAATAGCTGCTCTGCATTTTGTACACCCTGTTCTCTTGCCTTAGATACCTCTTTGACAATATGGTCGCCTTCTCCGTTTACAAGATCGTACATGCTCTTGGTAAACTTTTCTGACTCACCGATGAATAAGAGTCTGAACAGATAAGGATACTTCTGTGCAAATCCTATGTATGCAAGTCCTAAATCAACAAACGGAGTATCGTGTACTTTAATACAATCGTTATAGTAGTCTTCATAATAAAGAGCTTTCTTATCATACACATCTTTTTTCAGATCATCCATTCCATCATAAATTCTGAAAATAGGCTGTGTAGAGCAACCAGCAGCTGCTGCGAGCTTTCTTGATGTAACCTTGTCAAAACCCTCTTTTCTTGTAATTTTGAACGCTGCATTAACAATTTCTTTTTGTGTAATCGTAGCTTTTCTTGACATAACGTTAATAACCCTCCTTTAATAGCGTATGTTATCATTTTACATTTCGTAAATGTTCTATGTCAATTAGAAATGTTGTATAATAAAAGGATTGGAGGATTGTCATGTTTGATAGAAGTATTATTAGAAGAGAAACAACACCAGCTGTATACGTAAGAGCCAGAAGCCTTTATACCTCTGATCATGTATCAGGTGTAAGTGCATCCGGCGACAGATCATCCATTCACATTTCAGGAAGTGTGCTTGGAAGTCATTATGACAAACAGTATCTCGCATCGGCTACAATTAATGTTAATGACGGAACTATTATAGATACTGGCTGCAGTTGTCCATCTGCATCTATGTTCAGAGTATGTAAGCACTGTGCTGCCATGCTCTTATATTACTGTGATCATCATGACAGTGACTACCAGCTGGAATCCTCTGAATTCAATGATGATGTAATAGCACCATCATCTGTTTTTACATCCTCAGTATTTAGAAATACCAGTAGTGACAGCACGAGTGTCTCAGGTTCTGGCAGACAGTTTGCTACATCTGCCTCATCCAGACAGCAGCGCGCTACTTCTTTTGATACATTGAAACTCCTGAGAGGTTATTCAGATAATGCTGGATATCTCCCATTTCAGGGAGCATCCGGTGTAAATCTAGAACCACATGTTACGTTAAAAAATGATAAGCTACTCTTGGAATTCAAAATAGGAACAAGCAAAAAATATATAGTAAAAGACATAGGTGCTCTTATAACAGCCATAAATGAGCATCTTGAAATCAGCTATAGTAAGAATTTTAGCTTTG
>CAMJFD010000101.1 GCA_946404845.1 uncultured Butyrivibrio sp.
ATTCCTTTTTTCAAAATGAGTCACCTCTTTAAACTGAAGTATATTCGGATATTACGCGCATCTTAAAGTAATCTTAATGCTGAATCAATTTATTACACCGTCAGCGGCCAACTTATTGATCGTCAAGCTCCGCAAAGATACAAAATATGTAATTATCAAAATACAATCAGCAAGTGCCCAGGCACAGATTTCCCCAAAATAGATACCATAATATCCTATGATACGAGTTAAGAAAATCGCGCAGACCACCCTCATTATCAGCTGCGCAAAGCTTGAAAGCAAAGGAATTATGCTGTTTCCCATACCCTGCAAGGTTGATCTGACAATATACAAAATGTAGAGAAGCGGGAAAAATGCAGCCAGTACCTGCAGATAATTGTATCCATATGAAAATACCTTGGCGTTTGCAGTCCCTGTATCTATGAATAGTTTCATCAAAGGCTGCCCAAAAATGATCATCACCCCAGAACATAAAAGAGCCGTTATAATACCAAGCAGTACGCTTACTTTTACTCCGCTGCGTACACGTTCATAATCTTTTGCCCCCATATTCTGCGACACATATGCAACTACAGCTAATCCATAAGAAGATGCTGCAATCTCAAGAAGTGCATATATTTTTCCTGCTATGGTATATCCGGTGAGAAAAGAGAGCTCATACTGATTGATCCTATTGATGACGATAAGCCCCCCTATTGCAGTGATCACACTCTGAAGCGCCATTGGAAGGCCAATTGTCATCAGCTCTTTTACCACGGTAAATCCACTCTTTAATCCGGAGCTCTTTGCGGAAGTCGCATCAGCAATGCCTTGCCTGTTTTTATATACGTTATAACCACAGATAAGCATAACTAGGCATTCCGAAAGGATTGTACCGAGAGCTGCTCCTCCTATCCCCATATTCAGGGCGCTTACAAACAATATGTCCAAAACAATGTTGCACAGTGAAGAAACAGTCATCGCCATAAGATGAGTTTTGCTGTTTCCTCTGCTTCTTAAAACCGCAGCAAAAAGCTGATAAAAAATAAGAAAAGGAAGCCCTGCAAATATGACATCAACGTAGGTTTTAGCAAAAGAGAACACCTCATCTTTTGTATCAAGCACTCTTAGTACAAATCCGGAAGTGCCAAGCAGAAGCGCCACAAGAGATATGGTTAGACCGAAACAGATTGCCTTAGCCTTTTTATAGTACTGAGAAAAAGCAGCTTCGTCTTTTTCCCCATACTTATTACCCAATAAAACTGAAAATCCCTGGATTAAGCCTATGACAAATCCATTCACCAGGAATATATACCAATCAGTTCCGCCTATGGCTGAGAGCCCTTTGGCGCCAACTATCTGGCCTATAATGATGCTGTCTACAATAATGTAGAGCTGCTGAAAAACATTACCAACTATCAACGAAAAAGCAAAACTTAAAATCAGTGATAACGGTTTCCCCTTAGTCAGATCCCGATCTTCATTCATACGTCTGTTCCTCCAAAATAATAGCAGCATAATTCATCTGATGTCGCTAAGTAGTATGGTTGTTGCCTTTTCAACGTCTTTTGTAGTAAGACCAATTTCAGCATCTGTCTTTACCTTAAGTAAGCATCATGCCTTCATGATATCATAGCCACAATGGCTATTCTACTGCTTTTTAACTCTATTTATTATCCAGTACATGGATTTCTACAACCTTATCCCACAGATTTTTCATCTGCGAAAAGTGGCTGTTCAAAAATCCCCGATAAATACCGATTTATCAATTTAATATGCTAATAATCATACTACAATCCTTGGTACAATGACAAACTGATATTGACTTATGTCTTTAATAAATGCATAGTCAGAAAAAGGAAGCAATCAGTCTGATTGCTTCCTCATAAATTTAAATTATCATAGAATACCCATATTAGAAAAAATTTCAAACTCTCTAGATATCGGCACTGATATCAATATTCTCGCCTGTGATACCAATCCATGCGCCGTCTTTTGCTTCTGAAGATTCAGCATGTGCAAGGAGCCACTTATTAGTAGCTGTGAGAAGCTTATCTTCTGTATTGGCTGCTGTGTATTCTGGTTTACCAACGTTTGTACCCTTTGGAAGACCTACGAGAACCTGGAATCCAGAATCCTTACTTGCCTGGCAAGGTGCATAGTGAAGAGCAGTTGCATATATTTCTACCATAACTCCCTTAGGTACGAGGAAAGCCTTAACCTTGCTGGAATCAAGCTTGTAATCAACAATCTCTTCTCTCTTAGCCAGTAAGAGAATGAAGTCTGTTGCACCAAGATTTATTTCACTTGAACGATGGTATTCAAGGCAGTTAAGCTTAGTATTATGTCCATTGCACCATCCAAACTGCATTGGTGATCCGCCAAAAAGAGTATTTGTAATCTTGTCAGATGCAGGAAGATCCTGAAGTGCCTTTTCTTCAGCAACATAATCTGTTCCTTCTGGAATAGGAGTGTTGTCTCTAAGAGCCTCCATTATAGCCTTTTTCTCGTCTTCATAACCCTCAATGATTCTTCCATAATTTGTGAATTCAGAATCAGTAACTTTTAATATTGTCATTTTTGCCTCCTAAATAGTCATAATCCAATTACCTATTATAATCGTACATCACATTAATTAGATATACTTATCATAATCTGCCGTATTTTGTTCAAAAAATGCTAATTTAAATTTTATTGACAACTCGCAATCTCCGTATTAGACTTCTGTATATTTTATGAAAAAAGAAAATGATTAACTATTTAGTTAATCAAAAGGAGGACTAATGAATTTTAAAGTTTTCTGCGCAACCATTAAGAAAGGCATTCAGATAAGGATTAGAGCATACCCTGTCAGCTTTATGGTTGGGTGTATACTTACATCTTTTTATACTATTTTAGGCTCATATCTTATGTATCACTATTTCTTTTTGGGACAACTCTCTGAATCATTTGAGTTAAATGCACGAACAACTGATTACATGAGCTATGCGATTGTAGGAAGCCTTATGTACCAGTTCATAGTGAGGACATGTCTGAATGTCAGCAGGACTCTCATAACAGAGCTTAGGGAAGGGACACTTGAAAGCCTTATGCTGGCCCCATTTAAGCGAACTTCATATTTTCTGGGAAACATGACAATGCAGACAGTATTAACTATAGGAGAAACTGCTGTAGCTGCTGTGATAGGTATTGCTTTTGGCTTTAGAATCAGTGATTTTAATTTATACCATTTCATTGTAGCAATATCACTATCATTATATGGTTTCTTTGGATTATCACTGATGCTTGGATGCGTGATGCTATATACAAGAGATACCTATATTTCACAGAATACACTTTTTGCAATTATCTTCCTTGTGTGCGGAATTACATTTCCTAAAGAGGCACTTCCGTATTGCCTGCAATTATTTGGTAATGTAATTCCTGTTACAGATGCAGTTACATTAATGCGTGCATCTCTGCTTGGAGGCCTTACAGATAGTGAATTCTTGTACTTAGGATTACAGGAATTCATACTAGGGACAATTTATATAGTAGCTGGAATGCCACTAATGAAACACGTAGAACATATAGCACTTGAGCAAATGGAAGGATGAGGAACATAAAATGATAGAGGTACAGAATCTTCAGAAAATATATAACGTAAAGAGAAGACAGAGCTTTTTTAAATCTTATAAAGAGAGTATAGAAGCAGTAAAAGATATATCTATGAAAATTGAGGCAGGACAGATAGTTGGACTCCTTGGAATAAATGGAGCTGGTAAAACTACAACTATTAAGATGCTGACAACATTAATAGAACCAACATCAGGTACATATAGTTTTGATGGAATAAATGCCATAGAAAATCCATCATTTGTAAAGAACAAAATCAATATGATTGCTGGTGGCGAAAGAATGATATATTGGAGACTTACTGCCTATGAGAATCTGTGGTATTACGGTCAGTTATACGGTATTGATAATAATACACTAAAAAATAGAATTGAGAGTTTATTACAAATGGTTGGTCTCGAAGATAAAGCAAATCTGCCTGTTGAGACCTTTTCAAAAGGTATGAAACAACGCCTTCAGATAGCACGAGGGATGATAAATGATCCAAAGTATATTTTTCTTGATGAGCCTACTATAGGCCTGGATGCAGTTGTAACAAAGGAACTTCATGATGAAATCAGAAAGCTCTCCAAGGTCAGGGAAAAAGGTATATTATTAACATCGCACTATTTGGCAGAAGTAGAAGAGTTATGTGATTATATCTATCTTGTAAATAAAGGAGAACTGGTAGTAGAAGGAACTAAAAAAGATCTTACTGAATATGTATATAATAGAAAACAGTATTGCTTCTCAGTTCAGGGTATGGATGAAAATATTATCATGCGTTTACATAATTATTTAATCAGTTTGGATATTGATGTAGAAATAGTACAACAAGACGATAGGGCGATAATCACTTCTAAATTCGAGTTGTCTTCTGCACTTGCACAGTTTGCAATTAAAGAGAATCTGATAATAAAAGAATTATACGAGATTGAGCCATCACTTGAACAGGCAGTTATTAAGCTGTCACAACAAATATGCAGGGAGGCAGAAAGTATAGCATGAATAATAGTATGAGACTTTTTAGTAAGGTAGTATGGGCCGAAGCCTGTAAGCAGCATAGGAACTATTTTAATAACAGAGCTATTTACATATCACTTTTTGTCTGGCCTGTATTTAGCTTTTTGTCGGCATATTACAGCTACAGTGCTTTTGATATTAGGGGAACTTTTATATCATATCTAAGTGATGACAATATTCTCTTATTTTTGTTAATAGGGTATATGGCCATGAGCTTTTTTAGGTCAGTTGTACAGTCGGCCTGGAGATTTTCTATGGAGAGGCAGGCTGGCACATTAGAATATATATATTTGTCTCCTGCGAACAGGATGGCAGTGCTTCTGGGAAATGCGCTTTCTTCTGTTTTTGAAAGCTCAGTAGTTATGCTTATTTTTGGAATTATGATTATGTATTATCAGCGTAATGCCCTTAATATAGATGTACTGGGACTAATAAGTGTTATGATTATATTTGTTGTAATGGCTCTATTATGGGGAGTATTCTTAAATGCCTGCTTTTTGTATTCAAGGGATACAGATTTCCTCTTTACAGTTCTGGAAGAGCCTATGGAGATTTTTGCAGGAGTTAAGATACCGGTTGTGATATTTCCTTACTGGGCAAGGGTTATAAGCCTCATATTCCCACTTACTTATATATTGGAAGCCTTAAGGGAGGTATGCCTTAACCATGCAGATATAGCTTCAGTCAGAATAATACTGATTATAAGTATTGCTATTATTATAGTGCTTTTGACGGTTACATTAGTTACAATAAGAGTGGTAGAAAAACATATGAGAAAATCAGGAAACGTAATCTTGTTCTGATTAGGGTGGAATTATCAAATGAAAATAGGTGTTTGTATAGATAGAATAGAAGAATCATGGACATATTCAAAGAGTGGAGAAATCTTTTTTTCTCCACTCTTTGAATTGTTTGCAGCTATGCATGTAATCTGTAATCCTGCTCATCATACGTCAAGGCAGAAATGGTGGGAGAGAGTAAGCTGGCAGGTTGATTCAGATCTTATTTCTGACATCAGAAGCCTTGATGATGCTACTTCAACCTGGCTTGCACCTATGGATTTTGTTTTTGTAAATGATTATATAGATATAAGGGATATGGATATAGAGGAAGCGCTTCATGCCCTTGAGGGATATCCAATAAGATATTGGAAAAAAATATTTGCTGCAAATGGACTTAATATAACACCTACAATTAAGAAAAAAATAATTGATGTATCCAGGGCATTTTACGAGTCTTTTTTTCATACAGAAATAAGGATTATTGAACCTCTTATGAATGCTGCACTTAAGAGAATGCTTACATCATGGGAAAGAGAAGGAATAGCAAAGTCTGTTGCGAACATTCATGAAAGGCTTAAGCTTACAGAGAATGAAATAGTTTTTTATAAAAACAGGGAATACCATTACAGTTATGATGAAATAGATAAGATATATCTGACTGGGAGTCTCTTTCTAAGCCCGCATCTGATAATGGGTAATAGTCAGAAATCTATTTTGGTAGTAAAACATTTCTATACGGAAGAGGCAGATAATATACCTCCTCAGGAACTTATAGATATGTATAAAGGCCTTGCAGACGGTACAAGGCTTCAGATACTTAAGAAACTTAAACACAAGCCAGATACCACGCAGCATCTTGCAGTTGAGCTTGGAATATCAGAAGCTGCAGTATCCAAGCAGCTCAAAATACTGAGCGCAGGCAGATATGTTGAAAAAAATAGAAATGGAAATTACATGGTTTATTCTGTAAATGAGGATACGCTTGATTTCCTGACTTATAGAATATATGAATTTCTAATGTAGTTATATTATGTAAATATCTTAACAGTATTGTGCTAGAATAAATATGTAAAGGCGTTTTATATTGTAGGAGTATATCATATGGCTAAATGTAATGTATGTTACAGACACTGCGATATAGAAGAGGGACAATATGGCTTTTGCACAGTCAGAACCTGCAAAGATGGTGTAATCTGTCCGGAGAATTATGGGAAAATTACATCTATAGCTCTTGACCCTATAGAAAAAAAGCCACTTAACCGATTTTATCCTGGTAGTTACATCCTGTCAGTAGGAAGTTATGGGTGTAATCTGCGATGTCCTTTTTGCCAGAATTATCAGATATCCTGGTCAGACGAAGTTGATTATATTAGGCAGGAGGCCAGATATGTTGATCCAATAGAGCTTGCCAGAATAGCCATGGAGCAGAGAATAAACGGCAATATCGGAGTCGCATTTACTTACAACGAGCCGCTTATATTCTATGAATATGTACTGGATACTGCAAAAATATTAGAAAAAGAGGATCTTAAAACCGTGCTGATTACTAACGGCATGGCAGATCCATCGGTAGTGGGGAATCTATTTAATCACGTACATGCTATGAATATTGATTTAAAGGGTTTTACTGACAGGTATTATCAGAATGTATTAAAGGGCAACAGACAGATGGTTATGGACTTTATAAGTGAGGCTTCACATCACTGTCACGTTGAACTTACAACTCTCATAATCCCTGGAGAAAATGACTCTGATGAAGAGATAAGATCTCTTAGTAAGTGGATTAGTACTATCAGTCCGGATATTCCGCTTCATTTATCCAGATTTTTTCCAAGATTTAATATGACAGACAGAGATGCTACAGATGTAGATCTAATATATCATTTAAAAGATGTTGCAGAAGAGTATCTGCAATATGTATATACAGGAAACTGTTAAGATTAGGGGGCAAATTATGGCAATATTAGCCGCATTTATGGTACCACATCCGCCTATGATAGTTCCGGCTGTTGGAAGAGGCGGAGAATCAATAATAGAAGAGACTACAGCTGCATATAATAAGGTCGCTGATGAAATTAAAGAGTTAAGACCAGATACCATTATAATCACAAGTCCACATAGTATCATGTATTCTGACTATTTTCATATATCACCAGGGAGCGGCGCAAGAGGTAATTTCTCCAGATTTGGTGCTCCGCAAGTTACATTTGCTGAGAAATATGATACTGAACTAAGAGACAGAATATGTGAGATTGCAGAGGCAAGTGATTTCCCAGCTGGAACACTTGGAGAACGTGATGCTAGTCTTGATCATGGAACAATGGTCCCATTATGGTTCATTAGGCAGAAATATACGGAAGGTAAGATAATCAGAATTGGTCTTTCGGGTCTAAGCTTATCTGATCATTACAGATTAGGTGAGATGATACAGCAGGCGGTTTCTGAATTTGACAGAAGAGTTGTATTTGTTGCCAGTGGTGACCTCTCACACAAATTGCAGGAAAGCGGTCCTTACGGATTTGCACCTGAAGGCCCAGTATATGATGATAAGATTATGGATGTAGCTAAGAGGGCTGCTTTTGGCGAAATGCTTGAATTTAGTGAATCTCTATGCGATAAAGCTGCCGAGTGTGGTCACAGATCTTTTGTAATAATGGCAGGAGCGTTTGATGGAGTTGGAATAGAACCAACTGTATACTCACATCAGGATGTAACTGGAGTTGGTTATGGAATTGCATCTTTTTATCCAACAGGTTCAGATGATTCCAGAAAGTTCAGAGATAATTATTTAAAACAGCTAGAAAACAGACTTCAGAATAATGCAGAAAAATCAGATGCTTATGTACGACTTGCAAGGAAGTCACTTGAGAGCTATATATTAAAAGGAACTGTGATAGATGTCCCAAGTGATATACCTTCTGAAATGCTTAGTAGAAGGGCTGGGGCATTTGTATCAATTCACAAGGAAGGAAAACTAAGAGGCTGCATAGGAACTATTCTCCCAACAACAGAGAACATTGCAGAAGAGATAATCCAAAATGCGATTAGTGCATCAACCAAAGACCCAAGGTTTAATGCTATACAACCGGAAGAACTTCCACTACTGGAGATTAACGTAGACGTGCTGGGAGATCCGGAAGATATAGAATCTCCTGATGAGCTGGATGTAAAACGATACGGAGTTATTGTCAGCTCAGGCTATAGGAGAGGACTTCTTCTCCCTGACCTTGACGGCGTAGATACTGTAGAAGAGCAGATATCTATAGCCCGCAGAAAAGGCGGTATAGGAGAGGATGAGCCTGTTAAATTACAGAGGTTTGAAGTTGTAAGACATATATAATGATCAGATATTTATAATATCAGGCGGGAGTGTTTATTTTGGAAACATTAAGATTCGGATATAAATACTTTAAAAAAGATCTGTTAATTTCTATATTGGCGGAAATACTGAGTTTTATTGGTATTTTTGCTGAGCTGCTACTACCTCTTTTATCAGGAATACTTATAGATTATGTGATAAAAGATACAGCTGTAGATGATGAAAGCGGCGGAATGTTCCATTTCCTGTTAACTGGAAGATTCGGCAGTGTACATTCTATGCAGCTCTTTTTTGCTGTAGCAGGATTTTTTCTCATAATGGTAGCTCTCAGAATCGGACTCATATATATACGAGATCTTATTCAGGAACATGTTGGATTAAATCTTGAGACTTCACTTAGATATGCATCTTATGACAAGCTCATGAGGCTGGATTCTGATACTATAAGTGACTATAATTCCGGCGAACTTCTACAAATTCTTAATAGTGATACTATTATGTTCAAAGAGCTGTTCTGCCATAGAATTCCGTACTTTGGGGATTCTATATTTATGCTGATAACAACTGTTATCCTTATAGCCACCATAGATATTTCCTTTGTAATCATTCCACTTTTGCTTGCACCAATCCTTATACGAGCCGTATTTATCTTCAAGAAAAAAGCTCGTGAGAACTTTACCAAGATAAGGGCCAACAGTTCTGCTCTTAATCTCACAACTCAGGAGAATATAAGCGGAGTCAGAATCGTAAGGTCATTTGTAAATGAAGAGCTGGAAAAAGAGAAGTTCAATAAGGTCAACATGGATTTTTGTAATACCAATATTGATCAGGTTTCTCTTACTGCCAATTTTGAAATGTCGGTAAATATCATCAAGCAGATAGCATATGTTGGAACAATAGTTATTGGAGCATTTCTCGTTATGAAAGGGAATCTTACAATTGGTTATATCCTGTCTTCATCAACATATGTTGTAAGACTGATGGGTGACATTAATAGCGTCAATAATAACATTGTCAACATGCAACAACAGACTGTTGCCGGACTTAATCTCAAGAAATTCATGGACAAGGAGAGTAAGACTCCAGATAACGGAAGGGCAGACCTGCACACAGATACTCCTAATATTGAAATGAAGGATGTGACTCTCGATATAGAAGGTCAGAGAATTCTTGATAAAGTTTCAATTTCCATTCCGTATGGCAAAAAAATCGGAATAGTTGGAGAGACTGGTTCAGGTAAGAGCGTTCTTCTCAAGACTCTGCTAAGGATGAAAGAAATCACATCTGGAAGTATTACCATAGACGGAATCGATATTAAAGAATACAAGCTAGAGAACTTAAGAGATATGTTCGCCTGCGTATTTCAGGATGTATTTCTGTTCTCTAATACCATTGAGTCGAATATTGCATTTTCCAAGCCATATGCAGATCAGAAGTTGGTAAAAGAAGCTGCTGTTCATGCACAGGCTGAGAGCTTTATAAACGAACTTGAAGATCAATATCAGACAATAATTGGAGAAAGAGGAATAGGTATTTCTGGAGGACAGAAGCAGAGAATATCAATTGCAAGATGCTTTCTTAAGAACGCACCTGTATTTGTTCTTGATGATTCAACAAGTGCTCTGGATACTAATACAGAAAAGGTTTTATTAAAAGAGATATATGATAAATTCTCCGAAAAGACTCTTATCATTACTGCACATAGATTCTCATCAGTAAAAGACTGCGACGAGATACTGTATATGAGAGAAGGCCGCGTGGAAGAGAGAGGAACCTTCAAGGAACTGATGGATATGAATGGCAGTTTTGCTAAGGTTTATAAGATTCAAATGGAACAGAAAGAGGCTTGATATGGCAAAGAGAAATACCTTTTTTCAGGATGAAAAAATTGAAAAAAAGATAGACTTTAAGCAGCTGATGAGGACTCTCAAATATATTCTGCCTTATAAGAAGACAATCATAATGGTTGGAATATTCCTGCTGATATCATCAGTTACATCACTCATACCACCAAGGCTTCTTAAGATAATTGTCGATACGGTGGTTGTAAATGATGATTACAAGCAGCTTGCAGTTATGTGTGGCAGTATGTTCTTCCTGGCGCTTATAGAGATTACTGTTACTTACATCCAGACTATCAATATGGGTAAGGTCGGTTTTAAAGTAATTTCTAAGATCAGAACTGATATATTTAACCATTTGCAGGAACTATCGTTTGATTATTATGACAGCAGGCCAGATGGTAAGATAGTTGTAAGAGTTACGGAATACATAAATGGACTTGCAACTTTTTTTTCTAACTATGTACTGATGTTTGCGGTATATATTGTTAAGGTCATTGTCGTAACTATATTCATGCTATCGCTTAGTCCACTACTCACGCTAGTAGTATTCTGCACTGTTATTCCAATGATGCTTGCTATAACACTTCTCAAAAAAGTCCTGGGCAAGAGATTTACCCAGCTAAGACTTAAGAATTCTAACAGATCAGCATTCCTGGTTGAATCTATAATGGGTGAGCAGATCATTAAGAATTATAGCCGAATAGATACTAATAAGTCAGTCTATGATGACATTCATATCAAGAGCGTGCGCGAATGGTGGGGAATAGTCATTCTTTCAAGACTTAATTCGCCTATAGTTATAGGATTTTGGAACGTTGGAACCCTTGCTATATTTGGCGTTTCACTTATGCTTATTTTATCTGGAAGTGGTAGTATTACTGCTGGAACAGTCATTACATTTACAAGTTATATGGCAGCTTTTAGAGAGCCTATATCACAGATTGCCAACATTATACAGGAACTTGCACAGGTCAGCTCCAATCTGGAACAGGTATTTGATACAATTGACTATCCTACAGATATAGCAGACAAGGAAGGTGCGACAGAACTTACAAATGTTAGGGGAATAGTTGATTTTGATAATGTTACCTTTGAATATGATGAAGGCCAGACAGTATTAGAAAATTTCAATTTACATGTTAAGCCGGGTCAGACAATTGCCCTTGTAGGTCACACTGGAGCTGGTAAGACTACGGTTATCAATATGCTGACAAGATTCTATGATGTTAAGAGCGGTTCTGTAAGGATAGATGGTATAGATGTAAGGAATGTCACACTTAAATCTCTTAGAAGAGAAGTGGGTGTTCTGATGCAGGATCCGTTTATATTTAAAGGAACCATAATGGACAATATAAGATATGGCAAGTGGGATGCAACAGACGAAGAGTGCATTAGAAGTGCAGAACTCATTCATGCAGATAAGTTTATTGAAAGGTTCC
>CAMJFD010000102.1 GCA_946404845.1 uncultured Butyrivibrio sp.
TGAATATGTAACAATCCTGTCCACATACCTTTTTATCACGGATGAATTCTTTATTATATACATATTCGTGGCACATTCTTTTGCTGTTTTAATTACATTTAGATGACATATACTTTCTATTACATATCCCCATCTTTCTTTCCAAAAAGGATATGTTGGTATCTCTATAATTATTTTTACTTTGTTCTCTTTTAATTTTTTAAAAAAATTCATGGTTGAATCAGTTAAACCATGATATCTATAATAAACAACATTTATATCATGCCCAATTATATAATTCAGTAGTTCTCCATATATCGATTTGATATTTAAATTAGTACTGTTTTTATTTTTATATTGAATAACATCATTAGCCAGCTTGGAATTTTCTATTATGTATTCTCTACTGTCCTTAAAATAAGCACACCAAATATTACTGATTCCATATTTATTTTGAAATGCTTCATATTGGCTCAGTATTTTTTTGGGAACCCCATTTAAATTAGTTTTATCAATTGTAATTGCAGTAATATATATTAGCTTCATATAAAATACCTAACTCTGCTATATTCATCATTCAAATATTTTTTTATATAGTTCTTTATATTTATTTTCTATTTGCTTAGTATTATAAATTTCATCTATTTTTTTTCTGGAATTCTCACTAAACCTTTTTTGTAACTCTTTATCTCTAGACAATTTTTCTAATGCTTTTGTGTATTCATTGACCTTATTACATACAAAACCATCTATACCACTAGATATAATATCTTTATTCTCATTTATCCCACTAACTATACATGGTTTTTTTAAATACATTGCCTCAAGCAAAGCTATAGATAAGGATTCCCACGATGATGTAAACATAAAAATATCTGAATTATTAACCTCTGTCAGTGCCTCTATTCTATTTAGCCACCCCGTAACTGTTATATTAGGACTATTAAGACATTCTCTTAATTCTCCATCACCTATCCATAAAAATTCATAATCATTATTTGCTAATGCTATTTCATTAAATAAAACTGGATTCTTTTGTGGAACCGCCTTACCAATCATGCAAACTCTAATCTTATTTTTTTTATATTTAGACTTCATTTGCTTTGCCTTATTAGTTAATACTTCCATTTCTTCCAAATTCAGCCCATTTTCAATACATATATGATTATGACTAACTGAAAGACTTTCAAAATATTCACTATTTACATCAGCTATAGTAATGCAATTTTTTCTATCGGATATTCTCTCAATAAATTTATATATCTTTCTTTTAAATTCAGAACAATCTTTCATCAAAAAACTATATGCATGTGGCGAATATAGTACTTTATATTTATTTGTATTTATGCACCATCTGCCTATAACACCTGCTTTTGTAGAATGTAAGTGTATTAAATCAGGGTGTACATCGTTAACAATCTTTCTCAAATTTATAAATGCTTTGATATCTTTTGATGGAATAATTTCCCTTGTAAATCCATCAACCTCTATAAATCTTACATTATCATCAAAATAATCTTTTATATTTTCAGGTGTTTCAGGACGTACACCATAAGCAATAACAATCTCATGCTCCTGACATTGCCATTTACATAAATATCTTATATAGTTAAAAACTCCACTTCCAAATGATTCTGCAACATGTAATATTATCATATGTTATGCTTACCTCTTTAGATGTATTTTTAACTTCTTGTATGCATTGCTTTTAGTTTATTATCATATTTACTTTTATATTTCATAAATGGAATAAACCTAAATAAGAAACATTTAGGTAAGATATTCCCCCTCAATCTCAGAAAAGTAAACTTCTATACGTATATTTTACCACAAAATATAGTACTGCACGTATTAATATCCATAAAAAACCCTGTCACAAAATCTTCTGTGACAGGGTTCTATTTACTATTTATATTTACTTACAGTATCCCCACGATATCATTGATATCCTCAAGTCCTGTTTCCTGCATGTATTTCTCGATGCCTTCTACAACTTCAATTGTTGCGTATGGGTTGTGGAAGTTCATGGCTCCGACCTGAACTGCGCTGGCACCGGCCATCATGAATTCGATTGCATCCTCTGCATTTGAGATTCCACCCATTCCGATAACTGGGATCTTAACAGCGTGTGATGCTTCATATACCATTCTGACTGCAACTGGCTTAATTGCTGGACCCGACATTCCGCCTGTTCTATTTGCCAGAACAAATTTCTTCTTATAGATATCAATCTTCATACCTGTAATTGTATTTATAAGTGATACAGCATCTGCTCCTGCAGCCTCTGCTGCTTTTGCCATATCAGCTATGCTTGTAACATTTGGTGAGAGTTTCATGATAATTGGCTGCTTGGCATGCTTTTTGATCTCACTTGTAATGTTATAAAGAGCATCTGCATTCTGTCCAAAAGCAATAGCACCTTCTTTTACATTAGGACATGATACGTTGATTTCCAGCATGTCTACCTTCTGGTCGCCCAGCTTCTCTACTACTTCTACGTAGTCTTCAACTGTCTTACCACATACATTTACGATTACTCCTGTATCGTAATCTGCAAGAAATGGGAGGTCTCTGTCTATCATTACATCTATTCCAGGGTTCTGAAGACCAATTGCATTTAACATTCCACCATATACTTCAGTTACTCTTGGTACTGGATTTCCTGGCCATGGCACATTGGCAACACCCTTTGTTACTACTGCTCCTAGTCTGTTGAGATCTACGAATTCAGAATATTCCATTCCTGATCCAAATGTTCCAGAAGCTGTCATTACTGGATTTTTAAATTCTACACCGGCTATTTTAACTTTTGTATTCATATATTTCCTCTTTGTATTCTAAGTCTATTATCCACAATATGTTCTAAAAACTAATCAGATATCCACATCTTCCGCATCAAATACAGGTCCATCTGTGCATATCCTTGCATTATTAACATGTGAATGGTGGTCAACTTCCTTAGTCTTAACTACGCATCCAAGGCAGGCACCAACGCCACATGCCATACGCTCTTCAAGAGAAATATATGCCTTAGCTCCAATTTCAGCCGCATAATTCTTGATTCCCTTTAGCATTGGCATAGGTCCGCAGGCATACATAACATCAGCATGAATATCATTTGCCTTAAGCGCATCTATTACATTACCATGTATTCCAACGCTTCCATCATCTGTAGCAATATATAACTTGCCGAATTTCTCAAATTCGTCTGAAAGGAATGTTTCGTTATCTCTATATCCCATTACTATTGAGACACTCTTTGGCTTTTCACTATCAGGGAGCTTACTAAATGCCTCAGCAAGTCCGAGCATAGGTGGTACACCTATTCCGCCTCCCAGGATTACTACATCCTTACCAGCTCCTGTACTTACATCATATCCATTACCAAGTACACCAAGTACCTGTGTATAATCTCCTGGTCTGTACAGTGCAAATTCTGCTGTTCCCTTACCAACTATTCTGTATACAATTCTAAGTGTTTTACCATCTGCCTGGCAGATACTAATTGGTCTTGGCAGCAACATAGATTTATCAGCAGGATAGATTCCTACGAACTGACCTGGCTTTACATCTTCTGCCATTGATGTTTCAAGCCTTAAGTCCATGACTCCATCAGCCAGTATTGTCTGACTTACTACTTTTGCTGGTAATTTTTTCTTTTTAGCCATTTAACTTCTCCATTCCTATAAATGCAATTCTATCTAAATACTAAATACGCTTTATTTTGTTAAAGCTCATTTTATAATACTTATATTTGAGATTTTTTCAAGTATCAAATACCTTTTTTATCCCTTATAAACAACCTTACCGTCGCATATTGTATATCTGACAACACCTGGCATAGTCTCTCCAGTAAATGGAGTATTAGTAGCCTTAGAAGCATAATCTCCTGCAACCCAGGTAGCATTTGGATCAAATATTACGATATCTGCCGCGCCGCCTACTTTTATTCGTCCCGCATCAAGATCATAAACAGATGCAACACCTGCTGTCATGTGCCACAGCATCTGTGACATAGTCATATATCCTGGCTGTACAAGTTCTCTTATTCCAAGAGAAAGAGATGTCTCAAGACCTATAATTCCACTTGGAGCACTCTTAAGATCCTTGGCTTTTTCTTCCTCAGAATGTGGTGCATGATCAGTTGCTATCATCTCTATCGTACCGTCTTTTAACCCTTCAATAATAGCCATTCTGTCTGACTCAAGTCTAAGTGGTGGATTCATCTTGGCAAGTGTACCATGCTTTAGCACTGCTTCATCAGTAAGTGTAAAGTGATGAGGAGTTGCTTCTGCATGAATATTATTATGTGTCTTTCGTGCCTGTCTTATAAGTTCAACAGACTCTCCAGCACTTATATGCTGTATTACAATATCAGCTCCTGTCTCTATAGCCAGCTTAATATCCCTGTCTACCATACTGATTTCTGCTATTCTAGGGGATCCTACAAGTCCCATCCTGGCAGCAACATCTGAATTAACGCCATTATTAGTTATGTATTGTGGGTCTTCTTCATGAAGGCTTATAACCTTACCAAGCTCTTTAGCCTTTTTACAGGCAATTCGCATGTTTTCTTCATTTGTAATAGGCTTACCGTCATCTGTAAACAGAACAGCTCCAGCATCCAAAAGGGCATCCATATCTGTCAGGACCTTACCTTCCATACCCATAGTTACATTTCCGCAGGCATAGACTTTAATTCCTGTCTGCTTGCCCTTTTCTATAGCATACTTAATAGTCTCAGGATTATCCATAGTAGGTACTGTATTACCCATCATTACAACTGATGTAAATCCGCCCTTGGCAGCAGCTGCGCCGCCTGTTAGTATATCTTCCTTGTAAGTCTGACCTGGGTCTCTGAAGTGTACATGACCATCAACGAGTCCTGGTGCAACTATGCATCCAGCAGCATCTATAGTCTCAGTAACTCCTGTAATATCAAGTTTTCCAGCATCTCCTATTTCTACAATCTTGCCATCTTGAACGAGCATGTCCTTGTCTGCATCCAGCCCACTCTCTGGATCAATGATATGTCCATTTTTAATTAGTAACATTGCTTTAATCCTTTCTCTTTTGTATACTTATTGTAGCTTTGATACATGTTTTTATTCCATGTATTATTATTTATTTAAATCGAGGTTATCATGATTAGATTAGTTTTAGTTGTTTTATTTTTAGTAATATTCTTACTAATCAGTATCCCAATACAGTTCGTATTGTGGCTTATTGGTAAGAAGAATCTTGATGGAGCCAAAAAAGCCTCTCTTGTTATTGTAAGCGCTGCCTTTAAAGTAGTCCAGTTCCTAAGCGGAGTTAAGCTCACTGTTATAGGTGAAGAAAATGTTCCTAAGGATACACCTGTACTCTACATTGGCAATCACCGCAGCTACTTTGATATTGTAGTTACATATTCAAGAGTACCAAGACTTACAGGCTACATTGCCAAAAAAGAAATCCTTAAAGTTCCAGTTCTGAGTATGTGGATGAAATTCCTTGACTGCCTGTTTCTTGACAGAAAGGATATCCGCCAGGGACTTGAAGTTATCTTATCTGCTATTGATAAGGTCAAAAATGGTATTTCAATCACTATTTTCCCTGAAGGAACCAGAAATTCATCTGACGAAATCCTTCAGCCTTTCCATAAAGGTAGTTTTAAAATAGCCCAGAAAACAGGATGTCCAATTATACCGGTAACTCTCAATAATACAAATGCTATTTTTGAAGATCATCCTTGGTCAATCAGACGTTCTCACGTCATTATTGAATACGGCAAACCAATATATGTTAAAGACCTTCCTAAGGAAGATCAGAAGAACATTGATATGATCTGCTACGATATAATCAAAGAAACTTACATCAAAAATAAAGAACTTGTATAATATATTGTATATTTAGAAAAAAGGCTGACGCTTATAAAAAGTGTCAGCCTTATTTATTACATCTTGCTACCCTTAGTGCCACCACCAAGCTTGATACCATCGAGAACGTTACTCTCAAATGTATATACAACCTTGTGTGATTCTCTGTCAGCCTTAAGTGTCAGCTGGAGAATATCGTCTAAGAGGTTTGAATATTTCTTTCCAAGTGGTTCCCACAAATAGAATGAAAGTGAACCAGGAATTGTATTAATTTCGTTCAGATAAATATTTCCATTAGATTCATCAATCATGAAGTCAATTCTGGAAACACCACTACAGCCAAGACACTTAAATGCCTCAACAGCCATAGTTCTGATTTTTGTTCTCTGCTCATCTGTGATATCAGCAGGGATTTTTCTCTTAAGTGATGCCATTCCCTTAGAACCGCCATTTGCTCCCTTGGCTGATCCTTTGGCACCGCTTATATATTTATCTTCAAAGCTAAGAATTTCATCACTGTTAACTGGCTCTTCGCACTCAGAAGCTTCTGCTTCTTCATAGTCACCAAGTACTGAACAGTTAATCTCTTTGAGTTTCTCAACTGCTGGCTCAACGAGAATCTTTCTGGTAAATTCAAATGCAAGATCAAGAGCGTCAATCAGCTGCTCTCTGTTAGATGCCTTACTGATACCAATACTTGAGCCAAGATTAAGAGGTTTTACAATAACTGGGTATGAGAAATTCTTCTCAACCTTTTCTATTATAGAATCGATATTCTCATAATCCTTCCATGTAAAGCACTTACAATCAAGAACTGGAATACCATTATCCTTAAGGACTGTCTTCATAACATATTTGTTCATACCAACTGCTGATGATAATACGTCGCATCCTGCAACTGGCAGTCCAAGTGTCTGGAAATAACCCTGAAGAACACCATCTTCAACATTTGTACCATGTACGATAGGAAATACAATATCAACAGAACTGATTATATTATTTCCAAATTTCTTCATTGGGAATCTGTAAAGGTTGACCTTATCGCCTTCCTTAATCCATACTACCTGCTGGCTCTTTTTTAACAGGTTAGGAATATTCTTATATTCCTCAATCTTATCAATATCTTCTCCTACATAGAAATCACTATTCTTTGTAGCATATACTGGGATTACTTCGTATTTTTCTCTATTAATGTATCCAATAGCCTGAATAGCTGAGATGATTGAAATCTCATGCTCAGTACTCTTACCGCCAAATACTACTGCAACCTTTAAACTCATTTGATGCCTCCATATGCCCTGTTTGCGGGCTTGTATTTAATCATTAAGTTCCGTATGTTATATTCGGAACACTACTAGCTTACTTATAATTATCTGGTAAGTCATTCTCAAGTAGTATAACCCTTTCCTTGCCAGAGTCAAGACTGTACATAAGTTCAGTTGCCTTGGAAAGATCTGGTACTACAAATAGCTTATCACTGTCAAAGCCTTTCTCTACAACGCCTTCCTTAATTGCCTTAGTCTGATTCTCACCTACAAGAATTATGTAATCACAGGCATCTGCTGCCTGTCTTCCAAACTCTTTGTTATACTCATCTTCTTTGGCTCCAAGTTCTACCATACCAGGTGTAACCAGAATCTTCACACTGTTCTGGAACATAGAAAGTGTTTCAAGTGCAACCTTGGCACCGTTTGGATTTGAGTTATATGCATCATCGAGAATAGATACATTTCCTCTTCTTGTAAGCTCTAGTCTGTGTGGTGGTGACTGAAGTCTTCTAACTGCAGTCTTTAATTTTCTCAACTCAATGCCAAAGCTATTAGCAACTGCAATTGCACCTACAACGTTTTCTACATTATGTCTTCCAACAAGTTTCATCTGGAAGCTCTCTGTAGTTCCATCTGGAGTTGTTACTGTAAATGATGTACCAGCACTTGTAACTTCTATGTCAGTTGCTCTGTAATCATTACCTTCATTAAGACCATAAGTAATTGCATCCTTATGATTCATATGGCTTCTAATTATTTCATTATCACCATTTACGAACTTGAGGTGATCTCCATTTCCTTTACCTGCAGATTTTTTTTCTTCTACAGCATCAAGGAGTTCATACTTGGTACTAATAATATTATCAAGACTATGGAATGTCTCAAGATGCTGATATCCAATTGATGTAACAATACCATCATCTGGATGTACTATATCTGTTATCTCTTTAATATCATGAAGATGTCTTGCACCCATTTCACAGATGAATATCTCGTGAACTGGCTGAAGTTCACCTCTTATTGTTCTAACAATACCCATAGGTGTATTAAAACTCTCTGGTGTCATCAGGACTCTGTAACCTTCAGACAGAAGCGTTGTCAGATAATATTTAACACTTGTCTTACCAAAACTACCTGTAACACCAAGGATTCTCAGATTCTTGTTCTCATTTAATATTCTCTTGGCATCATCTATATACCATTTATTGATTCTAAGTTCTACAGGCTTATTAATAAGATTTGCAAGAGCAATTATAAATGGCAGAAATCCCATATATACAGAAGGTACTATTACAACTCCTCTTCCGCCAGCTATAAGGGTTATAATGATCATAACTATTATAAGAACAGCGTGTGTTATGAACATTCTCTTAACTCTGTCTGTTACTACGAATTTCTTTTTTGCTTCCTGTGGTCTGTAATAAAATGCAAGAGCCGCACATATCAGCATAAATACAACTACTGGAATTAGTGTATTAGTAGATGCTGCGCATAATGCTATGGCAAGACACATCAAGAGTAGATGTATTACCACCTTTATAAGATTACTTCTGATAAATCTGAAATATCCCTGAAACTGATATGATGAAAGCTGCAGCATATGTGTGTAATATCTGATTCCAAGTACAGTCATTGCAAAAAATGCAACAACTGCTAATGCTACAATAATAATTATTACTGGTGATATCAAAACGTTTCCTCCAATTCCTAATTACATTTCAATGTTCAAAAAACTTCCCAATATCTTGTTGTATAGGTACTGGTTATCAAGGAATGAGAAATGTCCCGCTCCCTCTATAACAGCAAGCCCTGCCTGTGGCATGAGCTGTTCCATCTTCTGACCATCAGAAAGTGGTGTTGCTGTATCTCTGTCTCCCCAAATCAAAAGAGCCGGCATTGTAACCTTAGGCATAAATGGCACACAGTCGCAGTTAACAAGCTTGACCATAGTCTGTCTCATAATTGGTGTTGCAGATGCATAGTCAGCTGATCCAAACTTCTTCTGAAGCTTGTCCATTGCTGATGGGCATATCTTAGCAAAGCCTGTCTTGGTTATAAGATTCTTGTAGAACTTATATCTTCTGCTCTTTTTCTTCTGAGCCTCAGTCTTAACTGGAATGATACCTGCACTATCTGTCAGGATTACCTTTGGAATATCAAATGGAAGTTCTCCCCTTGATAATCTGTCACACAGTTTAATTATAATTCTGCCGCCCATTGAATGTCCGAGGAAAATAACTTCCTTTTCATCAGGGTATAACTTTTTAATAAATGCCAGAACGAAATCTACATAATCATCAACATCCATAGCTTCATGTGGTTCGCTGCTCTTACCAGCTCCCGGCATATCCATGGCAACTACGTGATATTTCTTTTTGGCAAAATTAATTGTTCCATTAAACAAATCTATATTGGAACCCCATCCATGTAACATAACAAGGAGTGGTCCCTGACCTTCATCTATATAATTAATATCGATATCGTTAATACTTGTTCTCACTTTGATTTCCTTTTATTACATAATCTAAATCTAAGCACCGCTATCTACTATATCATTATCTACTATCTAAAACAAATCCGCATCGTGCCTTATGACTTGGAAAAAATGCTCCTGCAATATAATAATTAAAAATTATTCCTTGATAACAGCAAGCATGAATATAAACTCCGCATTCATAACAGGATCATTTAAAAGCCCTGTATAATTCTCATCATCTGCATATGTGCGCTCTGTATCTTCTGTAATATAATTAATAACATTCTGATTTCTACCCATCAGGTAGTGAACATGGTTCTCAATTATCGTTGTATATTCATGGTTATAAATGATATGGTCTGTAATTGTCAGTATTTTCATATCATTCAATATCGTCTCTATAGCATTCTCTGATGTATCTGTAACAAAATAGGTGGAATTATTTGCTGTGTTTCCTATATTTTCAGATTTTTTCATAAGGAGCTTCATAATTGCAGAACACATATCTACATTAACCTTCTGATTAGTAGATATATATGTAACTCCACCATTAAATACATTATCATCTGTATTAAATAGGTCGCTGAAATCTTCTCTTCCAAAATATTCAGTAAGTATAGCCTCATACTTGGAACTACCTGTTGCCCTGTACAATTCAGCAGCCGCCTTAAATGCAGATGTTGAAGTACTGGTATCGACATTGTTGCAGTAACAGCTCCATGCTCTGTCAGCTGCACGAAGACATTTTGTTGCATATTCTGAATCATATTCATTATATATATAACTGAATTTGGCCATAACAGTGCTAAATTCAATCGTTGCATCCATATCCACAGGAGTTACATATACAGGTGAGTCTGTAAGTTCTGTTTCTGCATTCGTATCTGTAATTGCAGCGCCGTATACACCTCCGGTACTCTCATCCTGCATCTTAAGAAGCCAGTCAATTTCGTATTTGACTTCATCGAGAACATCCGGTATATCATTTCCGCTCTCAGGTATTCCTATATCATCACCATACTTTTCCGAATACATCTCATATCCCATGATAAGAGTCTCAGCTATCTGGCTGCCTTCTATTACATATCTGTTCGCATTTTCATCCATGTGCCAGCCGCCGCTCACATCCAGCTGCACGGAAGGGTCCTCCTGCAATGTTGCATTCTGAATATGACATGCTACATGCGCATCCGCTCCTGCAAGTTCCTCTGAAACAACCATTCCGCATCTATTACTATAGTATTTAAGACATGCCTTGGCAAAAATGTCATCATACATCGATTCTGATATCTCAAAATCATATGAACTTCCCAGAATATCAGCATAGATATAATAAGTTCCATTTTCCTGAAGATCAGTAAAATATCCGTAACTGTCGTATTCTCCAAGTTCTTCATTATATACGGTGTCCCTTATCATTCCTGTATAAACTGCTTCATTTGTATCAGCATTCAATACAGTAAATGTTTCTGGCAGTTCTTCACCCCTAAATATAACCAGTTTATCAGAACCTGTTCTGTAGCCTTTTTGATCTACTATTATATTCGGAATAGAGACAGGAAGGTCATACCCCATATCCTCTATATCATCCTGAACAGTATTATCTGTCTGCTCTTCTACATTTTCATTATTATCTGTAGTCTGATTTACTTCACTAGTATTGTTCCCGCAGCCCGTAAACAGCATGCAAGCTGTTAGCATCCCCGCAAGAATTTTTCCGCCCTCAAATCTTCTTTTCATCTGCTATTACCAATTCTATTTTATTTGTAGACTTAACCCTTAGTCTTAATAGCCTACTTTTAAGATTATACAACATATCTATATAAAAAGGCGGATATGAATTCACTATTTTACAAATTCATATCCGTCTTATCATATGTTTGTCTATGACTTTTTGTCACTTCGTTCCAAAAGTCATGCAAATAGGCCAATTGAAATCGACTTCGTCGAAGGGCCTATTTGCCACTTGAATCACTTTCTCACGAAACCCGCAGCTAGTGCGGATTTCTGATTGTAGTCGCAATAATTATCTACTTATAAAAAATCCTATTATTTATCTACTCTGTTGTAGTTAATAAGGCATCCGTCAAGAATGATCTCTCTTTCATTATCTGTAAGATCACCAAGAGTCAGTTCGAACTCTGTCATCTGATCTCCTGCCACTGCTACAGCCTTAATTGTATCGGCCTTATCAATTACAGCCTGTCTGATATTTGGAAGGAATACATAATCCTTATTCTTGAATGGAAGATCTCCATCTTTAATAATAAATGGAAGCATACCCCAGTTAATAAGGTTTGATCTGTATCTCTTTGTTGCATATTCATTGGCAATATTAGCCCATCCGCCGAGAACCTTCTGGCATGATGCAGCCTG
>CAMJFD010000103.1 GCA_946404845.1 uncultured Butyrivibrio sp.
CAGATATATTAGCTGTAATGATGATAATTGTCAGTGCGAGCTTTATTAAAGAACTTAGGAGAAAATAACAACTTTGAATTTTGGGAGGCTATTATGATAAAAAACGTTGCTATTGTGAGTTTATCCCGAGGAATTATCGGAGAATCATTCGTAAAGTTTGAGACAGATATTGGCATTAAAAGACTTAAGGACTTTGGGCTTAATGTGAAATTCATGCCCCATGCTCTTTCAGGACTTGACTATGTGGAAAAACATCCGGAAAAAAGGGCACAGGATCTTCTTGAGGCTTTTCGAGATCCTGAAATCGATATGATCCTTTGCGCTATTGGTGGAGATGATACCTATCGTCTGCTTCCATATCTTTTTGAAAATAACGAGCTTAAGAAAGCTGTTACTAACAAGGTTTTTCTTGGGTTCTCAGATACTACAATAAATCATTTTATGCTTCATAAAGTGGGACTTCCCACATTCTACGGGCAGGCATTTTTATGCGATCTATGTGAGATTGGTCCGGATATGCTGCCCTATACAAAGAAATATTTTGAGGAGCTAATAACCACTGGAACCATCAGGGAGATTACTCCAAGTGATGTGTGGTACGAGGAAAGAACAGAGTTTGCGCCTGAAAAGATTGGAACTATGACAGCCTCACATCCCAATCAGGGCTTTGAGCTTTTACAGGGACCTTCTGTATTTTCCGGAAAGATTCTAGGTGGCTGTGTCGATTCTATGTATGATTTCTTCGATGGTGAGCGCTATAAAGATATGCCTGTGCTCTGCGAAAAGTATCATCTTTTTCCTGATGCAAAGGATTGGGAAGGCCGTATCATTCTTCTGGAGACGAGTGAAGAGAAACCGACTCCGGAGAAATACAGACAAGCTCTTGAGTTCATTAAGGCTCGTGGCGTATTTGATGCAGTATCCGGTGTGCTGGTAGGAAAGCCTATGGATGAATGCTATGCAAAAGAATACAAGGAGCTCCTGGTGAGCGTTATAGATAACCCGAATCTACCAATCCTGTTTAATGTAAATATCGGTCATGCCACACCAAGATGTATCATTCCTTTCGGTGTTGATGCGACTATCGATGCGGATAAGCAGGTCATCAGGTTTGCAAAGTCAGTTATGCCATAACAGCTATCATGAAAATTCAAGTTTAAAGAAGTGACTCATTTTGAAAAAAGGAATAAAGATTCTGTATTATATTTCAGTTGTAATAAGTGCTTTAGTGGGAGTGTGGCATTTCTTTGTCCCATGGATGTTTCAGTGGTATGACTATCTTCCAATGCAATATGAAAATCTTATAGTGGGGATTGATTATACGAACTATTGCTTTTCGTTGCTGCTGTTTGGTTTAAGCACGATGCTAATTGTGTTAGGAAAAAGAGCATTGGCAATAAATCGAGAAATTATTTATTTTTATTTCTTTCTTACGGTGGTTTGGATATTTAGGGCATGTCTTGCCAGTTTTATTGAGCCATGGCCGTTGCAGCCAATTCCAGCGGCTGCGATTGGACAATTGATTGCTTCAGATATATTAGCTGTAATGATGATAATTGTCAGTGCGAGCTTTATTAAAGAACTTAGGAGAAAATAACAACTTCCAGTTTGTATGTGAGGAGGAAAAGCATGTCGAATAAGTCTTTCGCTAATGCAAATTTCAGAGTGATTATAAATCAGGCTTGATTATAATACTGTCGGGTTGTAGTAACAGAAATGATTCACCATCTAATGGCTATGCCATTGAAGAAAACCAACAGGAGAATAAAGCAACTTATCCATATGTTGTCCATACTGAATCGTCCACCTGGTACCTGGCGAAGGATGATATTGCATTATTGGGTGAAGAAGACTATTACGCCGGACTTACAGAAATTCTCGAAGACATGGAACAGGACTTTGCCGACGCCAGAGCTGCACTGGCCGGTTATATCTATGAAGATATTCCGCCGGTCGACATTTTTACTGATTTCTGTGGAAAAGCTGGAATCTCAGAAACGGCAGGAGCTTATTACAACGAAAGAAGTAATTTCATTAAGTTGTTTGATGGATGGGACACAGCAAAGGAAACATTGCTTCATGAGTATGTTCATTATTTGACTATGCATTGTACAAAAACGCCGACTACAGAAGGGTTCTGGGCGGAAGGTATTGCTGAATATATTTCAAAGATCGTCTGTAAAAACCGTATGCTTCGAAGTACAAATATGGGCTTCAGTGATGACGTCCCAGTTATCTAATAAATAATTATTATGAAATATAAATGTACCAGAAATAGAACAATTCTATCTCTGGTACATAACTACTTAATATACTTTCTCCAGTATATCTCCAGCTCTATTAACTTCAAACATATTGAGCAGAAGGCCATAATCTTTTTCAAGATTCTTAGCTTCATCGAGTGCTGAATCAACGTCTTTTTTCCATATAAGTTTGGACTGATCTCCGGCAAAAACGCATTTATATATCTTGTCATCTTTCTGCGCAGGATTAAGTCCGTTTATCATCTTCCAGTCTCTGGATTCCTCAATTGATATCTTGCTATCCTTAGTAAATCCTACCATACCATTTAATATATCTGTAGTACGCTTCTCTTTGACGCCTTCACCTGACTTGACTACAAATACTCCGTCTACTGTCTCATTTAAGAGCAGTTCATCTCCCTCATTCAATTCATACTTAGAAGCTATTTCATTAGGAAATGTGAATATTAAATCATTCCCAAGCTTTTCTAATTTGACCTTCATATCTAACTTCCTTCTATCTCAAACAAAATTCCTAACATATTTTAAATGCTAGATACTAAGAAAACAAGTAATATTATTATGGATATATTGTACCGGAATAAGAAATATTATATTCATCAGAAATAGATATATTCATCGTCCGGTGCAGGTGCTGGTTCTACGCTGATTGGCTGTAGCATTACTTTCATTTCTTCAGTCTTGGCATATATCTTATTAACCACTTTGGCCTTGACCTTGACCCATTCTCCATGCTCAGGCATAAGCGCCTCCGGATATTCACATAGAAATCCTATGTATCTTGCATCTTCAGCGCAGCATACAAGAGCATTTCTGCCTAGTCCGAAATAATTCTCAGGAAGATTAGGCTTGTTATAGGCTATACCAACAAAATTAACCATTTTACCTATATATTTATCAGGATTTTCTTTACAGTCTACTATCCAGTTTCCGAACATATCATCTGTAATATCAAGTTCATCCTTATTTAAATCTATATCAAGCTCTTCAGGTCTGTTATCTATATCTCCGTTTTCTCTTTCAAAAATAATCTTGGCATTTCCGTTAAGTACCTTAATACTCCTTCTAAGTCTGCCTTTTTCTGTATCATCACTGCACCTGTTGAATATAACAGTAGTTGCATAGACAATAGGTGTCATTATGAGCTGTCTCATATTCATAAGATACATATCATAGGTCTCAGCATTTACGAGAGAGAAATTCTGATAGAATAGCCACCCTTCTGGAAGCTCTCCTTCAAGAAAGCTCTTAATATCCCAGGTTCCATTATATTCAATAAATACCTGATCCGGATTAACATCGCTGTGTAGCTGATTCAGTAGTTCCAGATTGAACTTATCCTCATCATCAACATATATAATAGTTACGTTATTATCTAAGAGAATCTTATTATCGTATTCCTCTCCCCCCTCTTCTGTACAGATGAGAAGTGTCTTATATCCATCAGTAACTTCCTTGGAATACAGGCTCTCTCTTACAAGTGTTGTCTTGCCGCTATCCATAAATCCTGAGAATACGAATACCGGAATCTGTTTGATCTCCTCTGACATTTTCCCTCCTCTTTATACGACTATTGCCAATAGACATATCCAGACTATTGGCAATACTATTACTAATTACTTATTACTATTTACAATTAACTGTTACCACATATCTCTGTTAACAACAGAATATACAAGGGCATTTACAATAGCAGCTGCTATATTACTGCCGCCTTTATTACCCCTTGCAACAATCGCAGGTATATTATACTGCTCACAAGTCCTTATTATAGCACTTTTACTGGATGCTACATTAACAAATCCTACAGGAACTCCAATTATTAGAGATGGTCTAAGTCCCTCTTCTATAAGTTCATCAAGTCTTATAAGTGCTGTAGGAGCATTACCTATGGCAAAAATAGCATCTGGATAAAGCCCGGCTGCATGTTCCATCGCCATATATGCTCTTGTAGTTCCTTTTTCTCTGGCAATTGAAGCTATATCCTTATCAGCCATATAACAGTGGCAGTCACCGCCCAGCTTGGATAGTCCTGTCTTATTAATACCTGAAAGCGCCATATTTGTATCTGTAACTATATGTACTTCCGGTCTTTGCAATCTGTCTATAGCTCTCTGAACTGCATTTTCTGTAAAATACAGATTTTCTGCATAATCAAAGTCTGCAGAAGTGTGAATAACTCTTTTTACAACTGCAACATTCTCTTCCGGAATGGTCACTCCCATTTCCTGTAATGTTTCTGCAATTATACGCATACTCTCTTTTTCTATTTCTGCAGGTTTCATGAATTTGTAATCATATAGATCACTATCATGTGTCTCTATATGATTTATATTAGCCTTATCTATATTTGTATTATTTATATCACTACTCATTACTCTTCTCCAAATCCATTATGGATTATCTGTCAATCCCCATGATCTCATATAGTTTATCAATATCCATATTCTGCCTTACAACATCCGCAAGAATATTGTACTGTTCATTCCTATATTTATCACGGTCCATAACTTCTATCTGGCTGGCATCTATTCCTTTTCGATTCATCAGAATTTCAGCAAAATATTTAACAAGTTCTCCGTTATCAAATAAACCATGCAAGTATGTGCCATAAACGTTTCCATAAACGAGCCCATCATCTCTTCCATCAGATAATTTAGCAAAAGGATGAATCTTGTTACTATCATTTAGCTTTTCTTTTTCACTAATATGGCTTTTACCCATGTGGATTTCGTAACCTGTTATTTCTATAGGCTTTTCTTTAGACTTTTCTATACTTTGTCCATCTACAAATGCACTTTCATTATTGACTACAGCAGTCACTCTAGTCTGTGTCTTATTACTGGCAAAAACGGTATCTATTGGAAGAAGTCCCATCCCCCTCATATCTCCGCCTGACTCAGCACCTTCAGGATCACTTATCATGTTACCAAGCATCTGATAGCCACCACATACACCAAGAATTAACGGCTGAATGTGATTAGCAACATATTCTGTATTCATATAACATAGCTTCTGAATCTGCGCTTCAAGTCCATTCTGACGCATCCATAATAGATCCGTCATTGTACTCTTAGAACCTGGAATGATAATCATATCAGGATTTCCAAGTTCACTAACTCTTGATACATATCTGACTCCAAGCATCGGATGTTCTTCAAGCGGCGCAAAATCAGTAAAATTAGATATCTTAGGAAGTCTGATTATTGCAATATCAATTGGTCTGTCATGAGATGTGGTATTAAGCCTTCCAGAAAGAGAATCCTCATCATCTATATCCACATTTGTATATGGAATCGTTCCTACAACTGGCAGATTCGTCTTTTCCTCTATCATCTTGATTCCAGGTTTTAGAATATCGATATCACCTCGGAATTTATTGATTACCATGCCTTTTATTCTGGCTTTTTCATCATCTTCCAGGAGTCCAACTGTTCCAAACAGCTGAGCAAATACTCCGCCCGGATCAATGTCTCCAACCAGAATAACCGGAGCATCAACTAACTTTGCAAGTCCCATATTTACTATATCATCGCTTTTTAAATTGATCTCTGCTGGACTTCCAGCTCCTTCAATTACAATGATATCATTCTCATCAGCAAGGCTATTATAGGCTTTTAGAATATCAGGAATGAAACTTTTCTTTATCCTGAAATAGTCTTTGGCTTTGTATTGTCCATAAACCTCACCATTTACAATGACCTGGCTTCCAACATCGCTGGTAGGCTTTAACAGTATAGGATTCATTCTGGCATCCGGTTCCTTACATGCTGCCTGAGCCTGTGCCACCTGTGCTCTCCCCATTTCCTTACCGTCATTTGTAATATATGAATTTAATGCCATGTTCTGGCTCTTAAAAGGTGCAACTTTATATCCATCCTGTGTAAAAATCCTGCATAAAGCTGTAACTAGCAGACTCTTACCAGATCCAGACATTGTGCCCTGTACCATAATACATTTAGCCATTAGTTAACTTTCCTCATTAGTTGCAATAATACGATTAATTTCAGATATTAGTTTCTCATTATCCTCGTGTTGCTTGATACATATACGATACCATGTGTTATCAAGCATGTCGTAGTTTCCGCACTTTCTAATCTTGATACCACATTTTATAAGTCTGTCATATAGGTCACTAACCACTCCACATCTAAATAACAGGAAATTAGCCTTACCTTGAATCACTGTAAGCCCTGCATTTTGCAGACTATTAAATACATATTCCTTTTCAGTATTTATGATATCTTGAAGTTCTCTTGCATATGCAGTCTCTGAAAGTGCTGCTATTCCAGCATGCTGAGCTATAGTTGATACATTCCATGGCTCTCCCATTTCATATAATGAGTCCATCAGATGTTCATTAGAAGACATACAATATCCTAGTCTTATACCGGCCATACCATAAAACTTAGTAAATGCTTTTAATACTATAAGCCTGTCAGTATATATTTTTTGAGTCATTGTATAATCAGATTTATCTGCAACAAAATCCATAAAGCATTCATCAAGGATAAGATACGTACCTGTCTTCTCGCACTTTTCTAGAATTTCATATAGCAATTGTCTCTTAGTCAGTGTTCCTGCAGGATTAGAAGGATTTGTAATTATAACTACATCTATATCATTATCAATTAAATTTATAAAATCATCTTGTATTTCAAAGTTATGTTCAGGATATGTATTATATTTAATAATCTCAAACCCGTTTAGTTTAAAGGCCTTCTCATATTCAGCAAATGCAGGCACAGGGATTAGAACCTTATGACTTCCGCTACCATATGTGACTTCTGCATCTGAATTATATGAATCTGGCTGATTGTCCTGTATCTGAGAAATAGAAGTTATATACCTAGCTAATCTATATATAATGTCAGCCGCTCCATTGCCGCAAAAAACCTGGTTTGGAGTACATTTCTCCTTTTGTGCAATATGTGTCCTTAGTTCCCTGCAAAATGGATCAGGATAAGTATCTGCAACAAATGTTGCCTGTATAATAGCATCCCTTACACCTTCTGGCATTCCAAGAGGACTTGTATTAGCAGAAAAATCAAGAATATCCTCTCTTTTCCCATTTATGCTATATACATCGCCGCCATGAGCACTCACGTATTCTTTTATCATAATAGTATTATCACCGCAGTCCTTATAACGCATAATAAACCTCCTGCCATAAGGCTTCCAACCACAAATATCCTGTTTGCATCCAAAATATTTGTGTCTACGATTTCCTTTATATCATCTCCAATGAATGGCTTATCATATTTTTTTCCAAAATATACTGCTGGTCCTGCGAGCTGCACTTCAAGCGCGCCTGCCATAACAGCTTCAGTCTGTGCCGAGTTAGGGCTTGCATGATTATATCTGTCTCTTATCCAGATTTTAAATGCATTTTTAGCATTTTTCCCACAAAAGAGGCTCGCTACTATAAGTACTATTGCGGATAACCTCGATGGTATGAAACCTGCTATATCATCAAGTCTTGCTGCACATCTGCCAAAATACAGATACTTGTCATTCTTGTAGCCAACCATGCTATCCATTGTATTAACTGCCTTATAGGCAAGTGCCAGTGGGGCTCCTCCAATAGTCATATATAGAAGCGGTGCCATTACACCATCAGAGAAATTCTCAGCTACCGTCTCAACTGCTGCCTTTATAACGCCTTTTCTGTCCAGCACACTAGTATCTCTTCCGACGATTCGGCTTACAGCCTGCCTTGCATCTCTTATACTACCTGTTGTGACAGCAGTATATACGCCCCTGCTCTCCTTAATCATGTCTCTAATTGCAACTGCCTGATAACACCAGAAAGTTTCAAATATAAATGCCAGTATCCAATGCATCTGATTTAATAGTAATAATATTATATAAAAAAATGCGTATGTCCCAACTGGCATAATAATAGCAAGACACAGTCCCGCAAATAGCTGTCCCTTATCTGTATCGGGAAATATTCTGCGGAGAATCTTCTCGAGTCTATTGATAAGCCTGCCCATTATAATAACTGGATGCGTGAGAAACTGTGGGTCTCCTAGTATTAGATCCAGTATAATTGCCATTATTATTGATATTACTAGTTTCATTTAGAGTATCCTTCAATGTTGTTATTTTGTATAATCTGCTATTCCAAGGACTTTCAGAAATTTATCAGATTTCTGATAATTCATACAATCCAGTATATATCCCTGACCATTAGGGAGCTGCCATTCGTAGTAACCCTTAGCACTACTGCCATCTGATAAGTCTTCTATACCAAAGGCTTCCATAATCGCCATCTGGGTACCACCATGAGCTACTATCACAAGCTCTTTAGCATCTATATTCGTTTTTATAATTCGCATAAATGCATCTTTTACCCTGTTACAGTACTCTTCCTTACTCTCGCCATCAGGACATTTGCTGGTACAATAGGAATCAACCCATTTCTGATACTCAGGATTATCCTGCATTTCCTCGTAATTATGGCCTTCAAATATTCCAAAGTCCATCTCGTCAAGTCCTCTATTCACGACGATTTCAGCCTGCGGAAATAGAATCTCTGCTGTTTGTCTTGTTCTCTTAAGTCCCGAAACATAAACCTTAAAATTCCCATCTGGTAATGGCTTCCCTACTGATGTGAGTGCTTCTCTGCCATTTACAGAAAGCGGAATATCACTTCTCCCCAGATATCTGTGCTGCTCATTATATTCAGTTATTCCATGCCTTATCAGATATATCTTCATCTATTACTACTAACTCCAATGATTCCTATTTCAGTACTTGTGGTATACCGCAGACAACTCGTATCACATTATCTGCTCTTTGAGCAAGCATTACTGCAAGGCGCCCTGCTGCTTCTCTTTTAAGTCTCTCATTTCTATCAACAGGAACTACCCCACCACCTACTTCTGTAGCTATTACAAATTCGTATTGCGACAGCTTATCAGCAAGAGCAACAAGGTTTTCAGAGATTGCATCCGTTACCATATCCTGAACATTTTCTATTACTAGTTTTTCAAACTCCTCCTCCGAAATATTATAATTATTTTTTATATAATCTTTTTTACCAGAAAAAAGAGGTCCTGTAACAAATATCATAATGAATTCTCCATATATGTCAGACTAGATAAATAACCGAAATCAAGTATGCAGCCAGCATCATAAGTTCACATACTGACAAAAACCAACCTGCAAGATCACCTGTGATTCCGCCAAACTGAACACTCGACATAACTCTGTAGATAATAAATACAACAATTGCAGCTATACTCATAGCTATTCCTATAGGTGACAATACGCACATTACAGCTATGACAATAACTGTTTCTATTATCAGTACAATCCTTGCCTTACCTTTAACAGAAGCATCTGCAAATGTATGTGCAAGCCCGATATCCTTAGCAATAGGAAATGCTGTAACCGCAGCCCCTGAAAGACATCTGGACAGTACAAAGCTCAACATGATAACAGCAGCATTATATACATCATATTGAACTATACTGCACCACAGTGCATAATATACTACAAAATACATACATATCTTAATCACTGCAAATGAACCAATATGAGGGTCTTTTAGAATCTCAAGCTTTTTATCCCTATCCATATGGCTTGCAAGCGCATCCGATGTATCAGCAAATCCGTCCATATGTATCCCGCCCGTTATCAGCATAGGTATAATAGTTAGAAGTGCTCCCGTCACCATTTCAGGCAGTAGCAGAGCATCGGAGATGTAATATACCCCCCACAAACATGCACCTATTACAAATCCTATGAGCGGAAAGGCGCACAGGCTGTATTTCATATTTTTTTCATTCCACATAATATGTGGCATTGGAATCGCAGAAAACATTGAAAATGCCACAATTATTGTTTCTATCAGTACCATTTTTAACCTCATGCCGCGAGTAAAGTTTGAAAATGGAACATTTTCAAACTTTTCCTCTTTTTCTAATCATAAATTCAGTATTATTTTTCTAATGATATAGGTGCCCAAAAGCACCTTTTAGATACCTTATGATATAGCATGTCCCTTGAGAATATTGGGGAGTCCGCATATAATTTCATAAACATTATCTGCCTTACTTGCCATATATCTGTTAACCTTAGCAAGATCCTTTAAATAATCAGTCGTATCACCTTCATAATTATTCCCTCCGGAAAAGAGGTCTCCACTTACGATAGTAAGGTTCTGAGACACTTCCGCAAGATGATCAAAGCCTGCAATTACAGCTTGAATTCCGCCTCCATTTGATCCATATCTCTCTCCAGCCATCAGATTGGTCATGTCTTCTAGCAGTACATTAGATTCTTCTGGTATTTCCAGTATAGACAACTGCCTATAACATTCATATGTTTTAAAGCCTTTCCCGGCCCTTAATTTATGGTGCCTTTCTATTCTGGCTACGCTCTCTTTATCAAAAGGCTCCATCGTAGCTATATATATTCTTGCACCTTCCATCTGCATAACCAGATTCTCTGCATATTCACTTTTGCCGCTGGCTGCTCCGCCAATCACAAGATTAATCACTTATATACCTACCTGACATTCTAATTTATTGTGGCTTATATGCTTCAATGCCTATATCTCCAAAGCTGTGCCCACTGTTATATACATTTATTGCCATTTGTAAAAGCGTAAGAGCTGCAACTGCACCGCTTCCCTCACCCAGATGCATGTCCGCATCCACAATAGCTTTTTTACCAAGCTTATCCATAAGTGCCCTGCACGCAGGCTCCTGTGACATATGACTGGCAAAAAAGTAATCACTTACCTTAGGTTCTATCTGAACTGCAAGGCATGCGGCTACCATTGTGATAAATCCGTCCATAATTACTGGAATTCTATAAATAGCTCCGCCTATAAAAAGCCCTGTTATACAAGCTATATCAAGACCTCCGACCTTTGATAGCATATCTATCGGATCATTTACATCAGGCTTATTGGTAGTAATAGCCCTTTCTATAGCATCTACTTTCCTATTAAGCCCTTCATCTGAAAGGCCAGCGCCTCTACCTGTAACCTTTGAAACATCCATATTAAGAAGTATCGCTGCAAGTGCACTAGAAGTTGTTGTATTACCAATTCCCATTTCTCCTGTCATTAGGACATCATAGCCATTATCTGCAGCTGTCTTGGTAAGTTCAATCCCTATGTTTATAGCTTCTACTACCTTTTTTATTGGAATAGCCGGACCCTTGGTCATATTATCAGTACCGTTCATGAGCTTATAGTTAAGTACTCCCTCGTAGCCATCAAAATCCTTGATTCCCACATCTACAGGTACTACCTTGGTCCCAGTACCCTTTGACAGGTTACAAACTGTACTGTCTCCATCTGCAAGAGATCTTGCAACTGCTGCCGTTACATCATATGATGACTGGCTTACTCCCTCTTCTATAACTCCGTTGTCCGCACATATTATATATAGTAAAGGCTTGGACAAAGTTAAATTCTCATCACCTGTTATACCTGATATTTGTTCTATTATTGTTTCAAGCCTTCCGAGACTTCCAAGAGGCTTTGCCAGGGCATTCCACTTATTATGAGATCTTAGAACAGCTTCTATATTAATCTCACCTATTGTATTTAAATTTGCTATTTCAGTTCTTAATTTCTTATCTTCTTGTATTTCATGAGAT
>CAMJFD010000104.1 GCA_946404845.1 uncultured Butyrivibrio sp.
CTGACAAGAATGTGAGGCATCCCACAGTAACCAAGAACCCATGCAAGCTGTGAATGCTGAGGTACATGTGACTGCAGGAACAGTACATTTTTCTCAGGATCAAGACCACATGCAATATACTGAGCCAGCTGGTTGATAGATCTCTTTCTTAAATCTGCTGGTGTCTGTCTAACTGTAATCGTATGTAAATCCGCCATAAAATAATAGCATTCATATTCATTAACTCTGTCAGCCCAATTCTTAATAGCTCCAAGGTAATTACCAAGGTGCAGGTCCCCACTTGGCTGAATTCCAGATAACATTCGCTTTTTTGCTTCTTCCATCCTTATCCTTCTTCCCGTTACATCCAAAAACATAACTATTTAATATGTCCACTCAAGGACAGCATATTTATTTTACCACACTAAATTGAAAAAGATACACGTATGGTAATTTTTTATCAGTTATTTAAAGGTTCTCATTCATGAGCTTACCCATCTCATATATAGACTCATAAACTGCATCTGGTTTAATATCAGATAATGGAATATCTTCCTTCTTGGTTTCCCCAGACAGAACCAGTACTCCCATTGCACCATTATTTACACCAGTTGCAACATCAGTATAAATACGGTCTCCTACAAAAGCCATCTCTTCTTTGGCAATTCCTGTAGCATCAGCAACCATATCAGCAGTTTCACTAAATGGCTTACCCACATATCTTGGTTCTATGCCAGTACTAAGCTTAATAGCTGCGCACATAGCACCAGAATCAGGAATAAATCCACCTACAACCGGACAATTAATATCCATATGCGTTGACAGGAACATTGAGCCCTCTCTTATAAATGTACATGCAAATGTAAGCTTGTCATAGGTAAGGGTCTTATCAAATCCTACAACAACAATATCAGGCTTTAACGCCTTGAATTCCGGCTTATCAATATCATCAAAGGTATATTTATTAACTTCATCGTTAATAAGCTTTATACCACAGTCTTTGAAGCTCTTTATAAGAGGCTCCGTCCCCAATAGATATACACTCTTTCCTTTATGATGAGTATTTAGAAATCTTATCATTACATCACCAGATGTCATTATCTGATCTCTGGTGATGTGCATATCCATCTTAGAGAGCTTATCAATATACTTTTCTGGAGACTGAGATGAATTATTGGTAAAAAAGATAAATTCCTTACCATATTTCTCGAGTTGCTGCATAAAGTATAATGAACCATTCAGTATATTGTCGCCCAGATAAAAGGTTCCATCCATATCAAGTACAAATAGCTTAGTTTTCTTAAGGAGTTCTATTCTATCCATTATTCGAATTTACCGTCTTCTCCACGAGTTTTTATATTTAACTTATCATATGAGTGAACGCCAAAGTTATTGTTATTATATCCACTGCGTTTCTTCTTGCCCTTGAAACTCTCCATAACAAAATCACTTACATCCTGTAGGTAATCAAGACCTTTTTTCTTGTTCTCTTTGGCCTGAGCCCTTACTTCACTCTTATCTAATCCTGTATAATTAGTCCCGAATACATGACCAGAGTTATCTACTTTAGAGCCTGAAATCTTATTTTCAACATTATAGTCTTTTCTCTTAGACTTATTATCTCTTGCAGAATACTTTCTGGAACCGTCTCTGCCTTCTGATTTAGATCCCTTATTATATCTGTCCTTACGATCATCTCTGTCAGAAGACTTAGAGAAACGGCCTTTTCTGTCATCTCTGTCAGAACTCTTTCTATATTTCTCAGAACGTCCGTTATTATCACGGTTTCCGCGTCTGCCTCTGCCATCTCTATCGCCGCGACCTCTTCTGTCATCTCTTCCACGGCTATTTCTGTCGCCATTTCTTCCGAAACGATCTCTTCCACTACGATTTCTAACTGTGAAGTCTTTTTCTTCAAGATCTTCACCCATCTTAAGTCTCATAAATCCAGCAGCAAGTTGTTCAACAGTATATTCGCCTTCTTCAACCTTCTGATTGATAAATGCAAGGATACTGTCAAGATTGCTATTCTCAATAATATCAACAACTTCTGAGAATACCATCTGTGATTTAGCCTTAGTAACTTCCTTGGCTGATGGAACATTTCTCTCTTCAATCTTGGTATGGCAGATTTTCTCAATCTCTCTGAGCTTGTACATCTCGCGACCAGACACAAGTGTAAATGATCTACCACTCTTACCGGCACGACCTGTTCTACCAATTCTATGTACATAATATTCTATATCTTCTGGAATATCAAAGTTAAATACTGCTTCTACACCGCTTACATCAATACCTCTAGCTGCAACGTCTGTAGCTATGAGGATATTGATTCTGCCGCCTCTAAAGAGATTCATAACCGTATCTCTCTGATTCTGTGAGAGATCACCATGAAGACCTTCCGCAAGATATCCCTTTTTCTTAAGATTTTCTGCAAGAATGTCTACCATCTTCTTAGTATTACAGAAAATAAGGCTTCTGTTTGGATGATAATAATCCATAAGTCTTGTAAGAACTTCTTCCTTATCTCTCTGGTGTATTCTGTAATATGACTGCTCAATTGACTTAACAGTGATTTCCTTAGGAGTCATCTTGATGTACTCAGCATTCTTCTGATACTTCTTGGTGATTTCCAGAATAGGCTTAGGCATTGTAGCTGAGAATAATGCTGTCTGTCTCTCTTCAGGCATTCCATCAAGGATAGTCTCAATATCCTCTCTAAATCCCATATCCAGCATCTCATCTGCTTCATCAAGTACTAATACCTTAACATCAGCCATCTTCATAGTATGTCTGCGCATATGATCCATAACACGACCAGGTGTACCAACAACGATCTGAACGCCGTTAGACAGAGCTCTAATCTGTCTTGAAATATCCTGTCCGCCATATACTGACAATACCTTAATACCGAACATATACTTTGCAAAATCTCTGATATCATCAGCAGCCTGCATAGCAAGCTCTCTAGTAGGACACAGAACAACTGCCTGTAAATGCTTGTTCTGCGGATCAACTCTCTGCAAAAGAGGTATGCCAAATGAAGCTGTCTTACCAGTTCCAGTCTGTGCCTGACCAATAATATCCTTACCTTCCATCATTACAGGAATAGCTGCCTGCTGGATAGGTGACATATATTCAAATCCCATTTCTCTGACAGCACGGATGATTCTCTCATCTATACCAGAATTCTCATCATATGGAATTCTAATATCTTCATCTTTTTTATCTGATTTAATTTCAGCCTTAACTACAGTCTCATTTTCACTAATGTTTGTAGTTGTTTCTTCAGTATTTTTACTAAATGCTTCTCCTAAAATTTCGTCTAACTTACTTTCTAAATTCTTATCTAAACTCATAAATCTTTCACTTTCTTAAATACGAGTAGCAAATCTTAATGTTTTTCCGTTCAATATAATACGTTTATAATCACAATAGTATAATAAAGACAGCACTCTAAAATTCCTCGAGTGCTGTCTTGCTACTCAAAAAACAATAATCATAATAATGCTAACATGCCATGTATTGCACATTGTACAGCCTGTCTTCTAACATCATCTCTGGAACCTGCAAAAATATGCTTTTCTACAATTTTGGTTCCTCTACAATAAAGCCCTATATATACAAGGCCTACCGGCTTATCTTCAGTTCCTCCATCTGGTCCTGCGATACCAGTAACAGAAATAGCTGCATCTGCATGTGCGACTTCTGCAGCACCACTTGCCATCTCACTGGCAACTCTGTCACTTACTGCCGTATACTTTTTTAAGGTCTCCTCGGATACCCCCAGAATTTCATGCTTGGCTTCATCACAATAAGTAACAAAACCTCTCTTGAAAACCTCAGAAGCTCCTGGTACATCTGTAATAGCTGCCGCTATAAGTCCGCCAGTACAAGATTCAGCAGTAGTAATTGTCAGACCGCTATTTCTTAGAGTACTAACAAGCTCTTCATTTTCATAAATCATTATTACATGTCCCCACTCATAACATCTTTATTTTTGACAAGATAATCAATAAGAGATACAACTGTCAGAATAAGTGCTACATACATAATAATTGTAGTCAGAATACTTAGTTCTGGAATATTAGCTATCATAAGTACAATCATTACCATCTGGAATGTTGTCTTGAATTTCCCCCAATAGCTGGCTGCAATAACTCTTCCGTTCTCAACAGCAATAAGTCTGAAACCGCTGATAATAAACTCTCTTGCTATTATTATTACAACTATCCATGAAGGAATTCTCTCAAGATCAACAAGCAAAATCATAGCACTGCAAACTAGTAATTTATCTGCAAGTGGATCCATGAACTTTCCAAAATCTGTTACAAGGTTATATTTACGAGCAATCTTACCATCAAGCAAATCTGTAAGACTCGCGATTATAAATATTGCAAGTGCAATCCATTTATCATATCCTGTAATATCTGTAAGCATAAAAAAACAAAAAAATGGAATCAAAATAACTCTAAATAATGTAAGTTTATTTGGAAGATTCATCACACAACTCTCCTATCAAATCATATTCATACGAACCGGTAACCTTGACTGTTACAAAATCACCTGACATAAGTTCTCTCTGAACACCATTGATGAACAAATATCCATCAACATCAGGAGCATCCTTATATGTTCTGGCAACATATGTCAGTCCATCTGTATCGTCAGAATCGGTTATCCTTCCCTCAATAACTGCGGGAATAACCCTTCCCACTGTATTTCTGGCTGATTCAAAGGCTATTTCCTGCTGAGCCTTCATAATCTTAGTTCTTCTGGTCTTCTTGACACGTTCTGAAACCTGATCCGGCATATCTGCAGCAGGTGTATCTTCTTCCTGTGAATAAGCAAATGCGCCTACTCTGTCAAATTTTACATCTTCTATCAGTTTCATAGTCTGGTTGAAATCATCAGCTGTTTCCCCAGGGAATCCTGTTATAAATGTAGTTCTGATACAAATATCAGGAATCTCTTGTCTGACATAAGCGATTCTCTCTCTGATTTCTGCATTATTAGTTGCTCTTCCCATTCTCTTTAGAACATTATCAGAACCACTCTGAATAGGAATATCAATATAATGACAAACCTTAGGTTCATTCTTAATTGCAGCAATAATTTCTGGTGTCATCTCCTCTGGATAGAGATATAAAACTCTTATCCATTTGATACCATCAATCTGTCCGAGCTTGTGTAACAGCTCTGGCAGACTCTTCTTGCCATACAGATCAACACCATAAAGCGTTGTCTCCTGAGCTACCAGAATCAACTCAGAAACACCTGCCTCAGCAAGTCTATTTGCTTCAGAAATCAACTGTTCCATAGGAACACTTCTATAACTACCTCTAACCTTAGGAATTATACAATATGTGCATTTCTTGTTACATCCTTCAGCAATCTTGAGATAATTATAATTTCCACCTGTTGTCTGCACCCTTCTGTTATCCCCAAAAGGTGCTCTGTCCAGATCTTCAAAAAATGTCTTTTTACCTGTCTTAGCTATTGTCTCATCTACAGCCTCGACAATTTTATCTATAGCTGTAATTCCAATAATCTTATCTACTTCTGGAATCTCTTTAATAATCTCTTCCTTATATCTCTGAGCAAGACATCCTGTTACAATAAGAGCCTTGAGCTGTCCAGACTTACGTCTCTCAGCCATTTCCAAAATAGTATTTATACTTTCTTCTTTTGCATCACCAATAAAGCAGCATGTATTAATAACTACTGCTTCTGCTAGTTCTTCATCATCTGTGAATTCGTGTCCATGCTGAGATAGATATCCCAGCATTACTTCTGTATCAACACGATTCTTATCACAGCCTAGCGATACGAATAAAATCTTCATTAAAAATTACTCTTCTGTTTCTTCTATTGTTTTAACTTCTGCTTCTTCTGTTTTAGATGCAGCAAGTGATTCCTTCTCTTCTTCTGAAAGAATCTTAAGCTGATCCTGAGCAAGTTCATCAACTGCTACTGACAGAGGCTTCTGTTTAGCCTTAACCTTTACCATTGGCTCATCACCAGCGATAATCTGTCTTGCTCTCTTAGCTGTAGCCATTACTACAGAATATCTTGAGCTGATGATTGGCTCCTCACCTTCTTCAACGTCCTTATTAACAACCTTCATCAGATCTACATAAGATGGATGTATCATAACTTTTCCTCATTTCTGTGTTGCACAAAAATTTTATTGATTGCACATGCCACATGCCGCAACACCTGCTATGGGCATTAACTTATTTAGAATCGAAAATATCTGTGAGACATTCTCAAACAAGTAACTAATTACATAAACTAAAAATTATTTAAGTTCTGAAAGCTGTGCTCTGATATCAGAGATAAGCTTCTTGTTACGATCAGGTGTAAACCTTGATGCATTTATTATATCATGCATCTCTGTTACACACTTATCAAGATCATCATTTATTACGAGCATATCGTACTTATCAATATATTCCTGCTCTTCCTTAGCTCTCATCATTCTCTGATGAATAACCTCTTCAGTTTCTGTACCACGTCCTCTAAGACGCTTCTCAAGTTCTTCAACTGAAGGTGGTGTTACAAATAATAGTAGTGTTTCAGGGAATTTCTTTTTTACCTGAAGGGCACCCTGCATTTCAATTTCAAGGATGACATCCTTACCTTTTTCAAGCTCTGCCTCAACAAACTTTCTAGGTGTACCATAATAGTGACCACAGTATCCTGCGTGCTCTATAAGTCCATCTTCCTTAATAAGTTTTTCGAATTCTTCATCAGTTGTGAAAAAGTATTCTCTGCCATCAACTTCACCAGGTCTTGGTTGTCTGGTTGTCATAGAAATTGAGAGCGAATAATTATTATACTTCTTCATAATTTCTTTTACAAGGGTTCCTTTTCCTGTACCGGAAAAACCTGAAATAACTACTAATAACCCTTTATGATTCATTTACTACTTCACTTCCTGTCTGGGCTCTGCCCGTTATTGTTTCTGGTAATAATGCAGATAGTACTACCATCCCATTTTCCATTATGAGAACTGCCTTGGTCCTGCGTCCCTGAGTGGCATCAATTGCTCTGCCTTCTTCCTTGGCCACCTGAACAAGTCTCTTAATAGGTGAGGCATCAGGATTAACTATACTAATTAACTTATCAGCATTTACTGTATTCCCAAAACCAATATGTATAAGATTATTTCCCATAACACACCAACTTATTCTATATTCTGAATCTGCTCTCTTACCTTCTCGATATCAGTCTTTAAAATGATACCTCTGTTAGAGATTTCAAGATCAGTCGACTTAGACAGAATTGTATTGGCTTCTCTATTCATTTCCTGAGCCATAAAGTCAAGTTTACGTCCAATACCTTCTTTGTCATCGCCCTTTTCAAGGATTTCTCTGGTTTGCTTGATGTGGCTGTTAAGTCTTACCAGTTCTTCATCAACACATATCTTATCTGCAAATAGTGTAACTTCCATTACAAGTCTGTTTTCATCTACCTGCTTGTCTTCAAGAAGATCATATACCTTTTCACGAAGCTTTGCCTTATATTCATCTATAATAATAGGTGATCTCTCAGTAATGAAATCAACACTTTCTTTCATCTCATCCAGCTTCTCGAAGAGATCCTTTTTGAGAAACTCTCCTTCTGTGGTACGTGCATCAGCAAACTGCTGAGCTGCTTCATTGATAGCCTTATTTAATATATTCCAGATTTCATCCTCGTCTATTTCTACATCTTCCATGGTGAGAACTTCAGGATACTTGGACAGAGATGATATTCTAACATCATCATCCAGACCAAAATCTACAGCCATCTGTCTTAAATAAGTCAGATATTCTTTTGCAATTTCCTTATTATATTTTACCTTGGAATCTGTCTGAGCAAAATTATCATAGCTGATAAAAACGTCAACCTTACCACGTTTCATATATTTCTTGAGTTCTGATCTGATATCAGCTTCAAAAGCATTGAATTTCTTAGGCATTTTAATATTGAGGTCAAGATATCTGTTATTTACTGACTTAAGCTCTACAGTAATTTTATTGTCTCCCTCAGTGATTTCGCTTCTGCCGAAGCCTGTCATACTGTTAACCATTTAGGCCGCCTCCACTGTGATTATTAAAAATACACATACATACTAGATTATATGATAGATATCAAATCACTGTCAACCTCATGTTTATTGTATCTCCCCTTCATCAATTATTTCTAACATGATATCTGCAAACTTAGGATCAAATTGGTTGCCTTTGCCCTTTTCAATTTCTCTACGGACTTCTTCAATAGGCAAAGCGCCTCTATAACTTCTAGTGCTAGTCATAGCATCAAAAGCATCTGCAACAGCAATTATCCTAGCTTCCTCCGGAATATCATCACCGGATAAACCTTCTGGGTAGCCTTTTCCATCGTATCTTTCATGATGCCATTTAGCACCTGCTGCAAGTTCAGGCATTTCTCTTATATTGTCAAGAATCTTTCCACCAATACCTGGATGTTTTTTAATTTTTGCAAACTCCTCATCTGTAAGCCTTCCCGGCTTGTTAATCACTTCGTCGGGCACTCCAATTTTTCCAACATCATGAAGAAGCCCCATCATGAAGATTTTCTCCTGCCTTTTTTCATCGTAACCATACCTTTTGGCTATCTCTTTCGAATAGGCTGCAACCCTTCCAGAATGACCTTTGGTATAATTATCTTTGGCATCTATAGCATCCGCAAGGCTCTCTACTACGTGTAAAAAAAGATTCTCGTTCTCTCTTGTTTTCTCTTCAACCATGCCTTCAAGATTTTTCTGAAGCCTTATAAGTTCCACTGCATGCTTAACACGCAGAATCAAAACGTTAGCAACAAATGGCTTTCTAATAAAGTCCATTGCACCAAGGGAAAGTCCTCTTGTTTCGGCATCTTCATCTTCATTTCCGGTTAGAAAAATAACTGGAGTTTCTCGCCAGCCGCTACCGCTCCTTTTTAGCTCTTTGACAGTTTCAAATCCATCCATTTCAGGCATACTAATATCCATAAGGATGATATCAGCTACTGGATTATCCTGTGTGTACTCCAAAAGTGCCTTGCCCGATTTTAATACTGCCACCCTAAAGCCCACATTTGTAAGCGTATTCCAAGCGCTCTTTAATATAATAGGATCATCGTCAACAACTATAATATGCGGTATCATTTTTACCTCCTCTAGGAAACTCCTATTATTTATGTTGATTCATATCAGTTTATACATTAAATCATAAGTGGTATACTTAAACCATGGAGGAAACTGTCTATGAACATTAATATACCTGGTATTAATATAGAAATAGCTATTAAAAACTCCGGCTCTGAAGAACTATTCTTAGAGCTCTTAGGTGATGTTTACAAGCTCATGGATGAAAAGATTAGTATGGTGGAATCCTACCTTGAACAAGGAAATATTCCCAATTACACAATTGAAGTACATTCATTAAAAACCACCTGCCGTATGATTGGAGCCATGGACCTTGGTGAAGATTTCTTTTTCCTCGAAAAACTTGGTAAAGATAATAATCTAGAAGAAATTCAGAAGCAAACTCCAGCTATATTAGATTCCTTCAGAGCTCTAAAGCCTTTACTTGAGCCTTTTGCCATAAAAAACAACGTCTCTCAAAAAAGCTATAACAAAGACGCCATTTTTGCCGTCTTGGATAAGCTTATTTATGCTGTAAATGACTTTGACCTTGGCACTGCTGAATCCTCCGCCAAGGAACTTCTTTCTTATGAGTTTCAAGGTCAAATTGCAAAACAGATTCAATCATTGGATGAGCTCATTGCTAATCTAGATTACGATGAAGCAAAGGAGCTTGCTTCTCAAATCAGAAGTAGCCTCTAGGCCTATTCCGTCTGTATTGAGCCATAATTTGCAACTGCTTCATCCACTGTCATTTCTCCATTTAAAACAGCGTAGGCTGCTGCTCTATACTGTTTTACTGCTGTGTCCAAAATCTCTATATCCCTAAAGTTTACAGTTCTCTCCTTTGGAAAATCGGCCAGAGAAGCATACACTTCGTCAAGAGAATAATCCTTGGTTGGAGTGATGAGTCGTTTTTCTGCCGCCATCAATCCAAGTTCCTTTTCATTTGTAAGAAATCGAACGAATTCATTTGTCATATCAAGGTTTTGACTGTTTTTGTTTACACAAAATAATATAGAAACTGAATCCATATAGTATCCACCCTCATCTCCAGAAGGTGCTACATAAAAGTCATAGTCGAAAGGATTTGCAGTAAATGTTTCTGACTGACCCTCACGCTTTTTAGTTCCAGAAACTACATCTCCAGAGCACAGCATCATAGGAACATCTCCTTCAAAAAATCTCATAACTACTGCATTATAATCATCTTCTATTTCTTCGGAACATATATCTACATCAATACAGCCAGCATCTACAAGTTCTTTTAGCCTTGTGAGTGCAGGTCTCATAACTTCGCCCGCTGAAGGTACAAGATTGTTTAAATCCTCTTCAACACTTCTATCATCCTTCACTGTTTTCGCAAACATTGAATATGAAAATGCATAGCCTATACCTGGTGTAGTAGATGTATTTGCACCCATAATTGGAGACTTATAGCCAGCCTCTTTGAGTTTTTCACATACTTCTACTAGTTCTTCAAATGTAGTTGGAACTTCAAGTTCTTCTTTCTCAAAGATGTCCATATTGACAAGCATTCCATAAGATGTGGCAAATATTGGCAAAGTCAAAACATCTCCATTATCCATTTCCCATATGACCCCTGATCGTATACAATCTAGATTTATCTCAAGGGAAGAATCAGATAAAACCTCAGCATTTTCAAATAGTGTTGCAAATTGATCATCACCATACATCCAAGGTTGAACTACATAGATATCAGGTGGTTCCTGCCCTGCCAACGCCTGACCTATTGTATTTCTATAATCATCAAGATATGTGTACTCTATTTCGCCATTTGGGTAATACTCATAAAACCTGTCAATTGTGCTTTCCAAGGATTCAAAATTTGAATATGTACCCACCACAGAAAGCTTATAGTCAGAATCTGTAGCATATTTTGGAGAAAACACATTTGTTGACTCTTCCTGATTTTTTACTTGAATCTCATTTTGGTACTGGCTCAAATCCTGTGTTTGTCCGCAGCCTGTCTCACTAACTAGAAACGTTACTGCAAATACCATTGAAAATGTAGCCTTAACATATCTATTCATGTTCTCTCCTTTCTTACCCATCAATCTTTGAGAAGTATTCTTTAACCGTCGAAGATATCTCCTCTAGTCCTGTTTCTTTGAAATTAATCCTTATTATTTCAGTTTCATATCCATCTAGTTTTTCTATATTCTCATCAGCAAGTACAAGCTTTGTCTGATGTGTCTTTAAATAATCCATAGCCTGCTGGCCGTTTTTGGCAACTGCAATCTGGTAATTACCCTTTAAAACATCCATTAGTTTTCGTAATAATTTGACGTCCTCACCCACCAAAAGAATTCCCGGCTCTTTTTGAAAAGACTTAATTTCTTTATCACCATTTCCCACTTTATAAATCAAATTATCTGGCAGATAATTAAGAAGCATACTTTCTAGTTTGCTTGTATTAATTGGCTTGGTTAGATAGTCGTCAAAACCTGCCTTTATGTACATTTCTCTCATTCCCACAACTGCATTGGCGGTAAGACAAATAATTGGAATATTTGAATTTGACGTATCTGTGCAAGCTTTCATTTCCTTTATAGTTTCGATACCATCTTTTATTGGCATCATATGATCTAGGAATACTACATCATATTGATTACGCTTAAACAGCAAAATACCAGCATCTCCACTTTCTGCAGTATCTATCTGTATTTTTGTTTGCTTGAGAAGATTTACAAACACCTTTAAGTTAATTGCATTGTCATCAACT
>CAMJFD010000105.1 GCA_946404845.1 uncultured Butyrivibrio sp.
GTGAAAAAGCGTGTAGATGACTGTTTCATCTCCTTCCGGGGTGTGGGAAGTTTTTATTAATAAGCAATACGGTTTTTGTTAAGTCTTGATATTTTGGCGAGTGCGGATGAAAGCGGCTTGAATAGTATGAGGCAAAGTATAAAGTTGCTGATACAGTGTAGGATATCATAGGGGATACCTGATATCCACCAGTTGAACATCATAACTGGGCCTCCTATAAAAAAGTAGGGGATAGAACACAATGCTCCAAAGAACAGCCCGTAAAAAGCTGATAAGAGGGCATAGAATATGTAGGAACCATGCTCTCTTGATAGACATACTATTATAATGAGGAGAGGCCAGATATACAGGTACATGACGTTCCATGTGCTAATTCCCCATACGAATGTCTCAAGTGCTGTAAAGGCAAAAGAAACGAGTATGACACGTTTCCCATAATAAATAGAAAAAAGAATAAATAGAAGTGTTACCATTTCTACATTTGGAATAAATTCCAAAGCTCTTTTTACTGCTTCTATGAGAGCAAGCATCATACCCATCTCTGCAATATCTACAATAGTATATTTAGTTTGTCTTGTCTGTGTATTATTCTGCAAAGACTTCATATACGAACTTGTAATCATCTCCATCTGTTACTGGCTGTGTATCTGCACCATACTGACCATATTCGTCATTTACATAGATTGACCAGTAAGCTCCGTCTGTATCGTAATCAGCTACTATACCATTTATTGTTGTGATATAGAGACCAAAATCTGATGCGTCACCTTCATAAGTAAAGTCACCTGTTTCTACAAGTTCATCCATTACCTGTGAACGATATTCAGCATCTGTTGATCCTTCATAAGATGTAGTATTACCATCTGCATCTACTACTTCAAGAGTATAATTCTTAGAGCCAGTTGTAGTCTTAGGTTTGAAGTTAGCATATACAATTGCAAGAATAGCGATTACTGCTACGAGAACAACTGCACCGATTATTAGTTTCCTGTTTTTTTTCATATCATCTCTCCGTTTTCTGTTTTGTTACATATTCTATTGCATAATATGTTCTATAAGTTTCCAAGTGATTATTATACGGAGTATGGCTTTCTTTGTAAACATGGATAAATTATATAAAGATGAGGACATGCATAAAATTGTTAAAAAAGTATAAAATAAGGGCTTTGAGCTATGTGGTAAGTAAAAATGAGATTTAAAGAGAAAAAGAGAGATAAGTGGAGAAAAAGGGAAATAACTTTGGATATTTAGGTTTGCAATAAGACTGTTCTACAACTAATATATCTTTTAGTGATTAGCACTCAACCGAGATGAGTGCTAACAAAAAATTAGTAAATAAAGATTTTAAATATATAAGGAGGCATTTGAAATGAAATTAGTACCATTAGCAGACAGAGTTGTAATTAAGCAGCTTGAAGCAGAAGAAACAACAAAATCAGGTATCGTTCTTCCAGGAGCAGAGAAGGAAAAGCCACAGCAGGCAGAGGTTATAGCAGTTGGACCTGGCGGAGTTGTTGACGGCAAGGAAGTTAAGATGGAAGTTAAGGTAGGTGACAAGGTTATCTATTCTAAATATTCAGGAACAGAAGTTAAGCTTGATGATGTAACATACATTATCGTAAGACAGAATGATATTCTTGCAGTAGTTGAATAATCAATAATTGTTGAATGATTTTAAATGATTTGTTTTAACTAATAATATAGGAGGCTATTAAAATGGCAAAGACAATTAAGTATGGTGCTGACGCACGTACAGCTATGGTAGAAGGCGTTAATAAGCTTGCAGATACAGTTAGAGTAACAATAGGACCTAAGGGTAGAAACGTAGTAATCGACAAGAGCTACGGTGCTCCTACAATCACAAACGATGGTGTTACTATTGCAAAGGAAATCGAGCTTGAAGATCCATATGAGAACATGGGTGCTCAGCTTGTAAAAGAAGTTGCTACAAAGACAAATGATGTTGCTGGTGATGGTACAACAACAGCTACAGTTCTTGCACAGGCTATGATCAATGAAGGTGTTAAGAACCTTGCTGCAGGTGCTAACCCAATCGTACTTAGAAAAGGTATGAAGAAGGCTACAGAGTGCACAGTAGATGCTATCTCTAAGATGGCTACAAAGGTAAGTGGCAAAGAGCAGATTATGAGAGTTGCAGCAGTTTCTGCTGGTGATGACGAAGTAGGTCAGATGATTGCTGACGCTATGGAAAAGGTTTCTAATGACGGTGTTATCACAATCGAAGAATCTAAGACAATGCATACAGAACTTGACCTTGTAGAAGGTATGCAGTTCGATCGTGGATATATTTCAGCTTATATGGCTACAGACATGGACAAGATGGAAGCAAATCTTGAAGATCCTTACATCCTTATCACAGATAAGAAGATTTCAAGCATTCAGGATATCCTTCCACTTCTTGAGCAGGTTGTTAAGGTTGGCGCTAAGCTCCTCATCATCGCTGAAGATGTTGAAGGTGAAGCTCTTACAACACTTATTGTTAACAAACTCCGTGGTACATTCAATGTAGTAGCTGTTAAGGCTCCAGGATATGGTGACAGAAGAAAGGCTATGCTTGAAGATATCGCAATCCTTACAGGTGGTAAGGTAATCAGCTCAGACCTTGGTCTTGAACTCAAGGATACAACTCTTGAAGACCTTGGACGTGCTAAGAGTGTTAAGGTAGAAAAAGAGAATACAACAATCGTTGATGGTGCTGGTAACAAGGCTGAAATCGATGCAAGAGTTGCTCAGATCAAGAAGCAGATTGAAGATTCTACAAGTGATTTTGATAAGGAAAAGCTTCAGGAAAGACTTGCTAAGCTTGCAGGTGGTGTTGCTGTAATCAGAGTTGGTGCTGCTACAGAAACAGAAATGAAGGAAGCTAAGTACAGAATGGAAGATGCTCTTAATGCTACAAGAGCTGCTGTAGAAGAAGGTATCATCTTCGGTGGTGGTTCAGCTTACATTCACGCTTCTAAGGAAGTTGAAAAGCTTGTTGCTACACTTTCAGGTGATGAGAAGACAGGTGCTGAAATCATCTTAAGAGCTCTTGAAGCTCCACTTAGAAACATTGCTGGTAACGCAGGTCTTGACGGATCAGTTATTATCAACAAGGTTAAAGAGAGCAACCAGGGTATTGGTTTCAATGCTTATACAGAAGAATATGTAGACATGGTTAAGGATGGTATCATTGATCCAGCCAAGGTTACAAGAAGTGCTCTTCAGAACGCTACATCAGTAGCTAGCAGCTTCCTTACAACAGAAGCAGCTGTTGCTACAATTAAAGAGCCAGTTCCTCCAATGCCAGCAGGTGGCGCAGGCGGAATGGGAATGATGTAATTTCCAACCAGTCACAGTTATAGATAATTAATATAAGGCTCCAGTTCCATAATAGAATTGGAGCCTTTATATAATTAATATTGGGGTATGAAAGATTATGTGCGCAAAATGTGTTGAGGCTATGAGACAGGAACAAATCAGAAAAGAAATAGAACTTGCAATGCTTGCAAGACAGAAAATGCAGTCTAAAAAGAATTCTGAAAAAGAAGAAATTCTAAAATCAGAGAAGATTAAATAAAAAAATTCCAAATCAAACAAATCTATGATAAATTTCTAAAAATATTGTGAAAATGCCTATTTTGTAAGTTCAAATTGGCATTTGTCTATAGAATTTTCACCCAAAAAATTGTATATTATTGGTAGTGGCAAAATTGAGTGATTATGGCAAAAAATATGCACTCAAGAAAGTTAGACTAAATGAAAGAAGGGTAGGAAATGGCTAGACATACATTCATAGGTGGAGTGCATCCTTATGAAGGTAAAGAACTTACTAAGGATAAACCCATCAGAGAAGTGTTGCCAAAAGGCGATCTTGTATATCCGGTATCACAGCACATAGGTGCACCAGCTAATCCAATAGTAGCAAAAGGTGACCATGTATTTGTAGGACAGAAAATTGCAGAAGCAAATGGTTTTGTGTCCGCACCGATATATGCAACAGTTTCCGGAACAGTAAAGGCGATAGAACCTAGACGCCTTGCTAATGGTGGAATGTGCAATTCTATAATTGTAGAAAACGACGGTTTATATGAGGAAGTAGAATGGCCAGAAGTCAAAAAACTCGAGGACATGACAGCCAAAGAGAAGATTGATATGGTCAGAGAAGCCGGAGTTGTCGGAATGGGTGGAGCAGGTTTCCCAACTGCTGTTAAATTCTCACCAAAAGAACCAGACAAGATAGAATATGTAATAGCGAACTGTGCAGAATGTGAGCCTTATCTCACATCTGATTACAGAAGAATGATAGAAGAACCTGAAAAACTTATAGGTGGTCTTAAGATTGCAGTAAGTCTTTTTCCACATGCAAGGGGAATTCTGGCTGTAGAAGATAATAAGCCAGATGTAATTGCCAAGCTCAGAGAGCTGACCAAGGATGAAGACAGGATAAGTGTTAAGAGACTTCAGACCAAGTATCCTCAGGGTGCTGAGCGTATGCTGATATATGCATGTACAGGAAGAACAATTAACTCAACAATGCTGCCTGCAGATGCAGGATGTATTGTAGATAACGTTGATACATTATGTGCAGTATATAGAGCAGTTACAGAAGGCAGACCGCTGATGGAGAGAATAGTTACTATAACAGGAGATGCTGTTACAGATCCATGTAACTATAAGGTCAGAATAGGAACTAATTATAATGAGCTGTTAGAGGCAGCGGGCGGATTTGTACAAACTCCTGCCAAGATCATTTCTGGTGGCCCTATGATGGGATTTGCAGTATTTGATCTGAACGTTCCAACAACTAAGACAGCATCAGCGCTTACATGTCTTACCAAGGATGCAGTTTCTGAGATGGAACCTAGTGCTTGTATCAGATGTGGTAAATGCGGAGAGGTTTGTCCTGGAGGACTTATTCCAAGAGATGTAGCAATTGCTTCTGAACATAATGATATGGACAGATTCCTTGCTCTAGGCGGAATGGAATGTTGTGAATGTGGATGCTGTAGTTATATATGCCCTGCAAGAAGACAGCTGACTCAGATGATCAAGGGTATGAGAAAGATACAGCTCGCAAATAGAAAAAAATAAACTTAAGAAATAAAACTTAGGAGAATAGATATGAGCGATATGATGAAGGTGTCATCTAATCCACATGTAAGATCCAATGTCACAACATCAAACATAATGATGTGGGTAGTAATAGCACTTCTGCCTGCTACTGGATTTGGAATCTACAATTTTGGAATAGATGCTCTGATAGTTATTGTACTGTCAGTTCTCAGTACAGTGCTTACAGAATATTTTTATGAAAGACTTATGGATAAGCCTGTAACAATTGGAGATTTCTCTGCTGTAGTTACTGGTTTGTTACTGGCTCTTAACCTGCCATGTACAGTACCGTGGTGGCTTCCAATAATTGGCGGAATGTTCGCGATACTTGTAGTTAAAATGCTATTTGGAGGACTTGGTCAGAACTTTATGAACCCTGCACTTGGTGGCAGATGTTTCCTGGTTCTGTCATTTCCTAGACTTATGACAGACTTTGTTACTGATGTTTATACTTCAGCAACACCACTTCAGGCACTCAAGAATGGTGAGTCTGTAAATATCATGGACATGATAATCGGTAAAACAGGCGGAACAATTGGTGAGACATCTATGATTGCTATAGTAATCGGTGCATGTATCCTGATTATGCTAGGTATTATCGATCTTAGAATTCCTGGAACATATATTGTTACATTTATAATCTTTATTTCACTCTTTGGTGGAAGAGGATTTAACGGTGCGTATATATCTGCACATCTTGCTGGTGGTGGACTTATGCTGGGAGCTTTCTTTATGGCTACTGACTATGTAACGTGTCCAATTACCAACAAGGGTAAATATGTATATGGTATTATTCTGGGATTATTAACAGGTATATTCCGTATATTTGGTTCATCAGCAGAGGGTGTTTCATTTGCTATTGTTATCAGCAACCTCCTGGTACCTCTAATTGAGAAATTCACATGGCCACGCCCATTTGGATTTAAGAAGGAGGCGAAAAAGGTATGAATGATACAAAACAGATGATTAAAAATGCTTTTGTTCTATTCGCTATAACTCTTATAGCAGGAGTTCTTCTGGGATTTGTATATCAGATTACAAAAGAACCAATAGCTTATCAGCAGCAGCTGGCACTGGATAAAGCCAATCAGGCAGTGTTCACAGATGCTACTACATTTAATGAAATAGAAATAGATACAACAGCACTTTCAGAGATAATTGCTTCTGATAGCAATTATTCCAAGATAGATATTACAAATGTTCTGGAAGCTACAGATGATTCTGGAAATGTTCTGGGATATGTACTCCAGTTATCATCAATGGGATATGGCGATGATATTGAGTTTGCACTTGGTATTACAAATGACGGAGTTATAAATGGTCTGTCAATTATCTCTATCAATGAGACACCTGGTCTTGGTATGAATGCTGAGAAGGTACTGGTTCCTCAGTTCGCATCAAAGCAGGCTACACAGTTCACTGTTAACAAAAATGGTGCAACCAGTGATTCTGAGATAACAGCTATCTCAGGAGCGACAATTACATCTAACGCAGTTACAAGAGCTGTAAATGTCGGAGTAGCTTATTTTGAAAATGTATTGAAAGGAGGACAGTAATGAGTACTGAAGTTAAAAAGGGTGCACTTGGCTTTGCCCAGGATTCACCGGCTGAAAGAGTTGTAAATGGTATTATTGCTGAAAATCCTATTCTGGTTCTGCTGATTGGTATGTGTCCAACACTTGCCGTTACTACATCAGCCACAAACGGTATTACAATGGGACTTGCAACAACATTTGTTCTTGCGCTTAGTAATGCTGTTATTTCTGCTATACGTAAGATAGTTCCTAATACAGTTAGAATTCCAGCATTTATAGTTGTTATTGCTTCATTCGTTACACTTGTACAGCTGATTATGCAGGGATATCTGCCAGCACTTTATGATGCACTTGGCGTATATATTCCTCTTATTGTTGTTAACTGTATCATCTTTGGTCGAGCAGAGTCATATGCCAGCAAGCATGGTATTGTTCCAGCTTTTTTTGATGGTATAGGTATGGGACTTGGATTTACATGTACAATCACAGTCCTTGGATTTCTTAGAGAATTTATTGGTGCAGGTACTGCATTTGGAATTCAGATAATTGGAGAGGGAACAATTATTCCTGGTCCTGTTGGTGAATTCGTAGCACAGTATCAGCCTATTAGTATTTTCATTCAGCAGGCTGGAGCATTCTTTGTATTGGCAGCTCTTATAGCCATTATGAATAAGGTTAAATTCAATATGGCACAAAAAGGCGAAGATGTTTCTAAATTTGGTGAAGGCGGCGACTGCTGCAAACTGCCAGAGGATGAAAAGAAGGAGGATGATAAATAATGCAGACTGTAGCTCAGTTATTGACCATTATGATAGGGTCATCACTTATAAATAACGTTGTCCTCTCACAGTTCCTGGGTCTTTGTCCATTCCTTGGTGTATCCAAGAAAACAGATACTGCGCTTGGAATGGGACTTGCAGCGACATTCGTTATAACAATCAGCTCCCTGGTATGCGGAGTTATTTACAAATTTATATTAATACCTCTTGATCTGTCTTACCTTCAGACAATTGTCTTTATCCTGATAATTGCGATGTTGGTACAGTTCGTAGAGATGTTCCTGAAGAAATTTGTTCAGTCACTTTATCAGTCACTGGGCGTATTCCTTCCACTGATTACAACAAACTGTGCAGTTCTTGGTGTTGCACTTCTGAATGTTCAGAATGAATATGACATTCTGCAGAGTACAGTCAATGGATTTGCTACAGCTGTTGGTTTTACAATCTCTATAGTAATTTTGGCAGGTATTAGAGAGAAGATTGAATACAATGATATTCCAGAATCTTTCAAGGGAATGCCAATTGTTCTGATAACAGCCGGGCTAATGGCAATAGCGTTTACTGGATTTTCGGGACTTAAATAAATCGGCTATCGATAGCTGGGAATGGAGATATTATGATTAGTGGAGTATTAATTGCGATGGGCGTTGTCGCTATGGTAGGTTTGCTGATAGGTATTATCCTGGGCGTAGCTGACATGAAGCTCCATGTAGACGTAGATGAAAAAGAGGCAGCAATACTGGAAGCTCTTCCTGGAAATAACTGCGGTGGTTGTGGTTATCCTGGATGTTCTGGTTGCGCAGCAGCTATTGCAAAAGGTGAAGCGGCTGTTAATCAGTGTCCTGTAGGTGGAAGTGCTGTAGCAGAAGCTATATCTGAAATTATGGGTGTAGATGCCGGCGATACAGTCAGGGAAGTAGCTTATGTAGCATGTCAGGGTGACTGCGATAAGGCATCACAGAAATATGATTATGTAGGTCCTATGGACTGTAGAGTTATGGCTCAGGTTCCTGGCGATGGACCAAAGACATGTACATATGGATGTCTTGGTGGTGGTAGCTGCGTCAGTGTATGTCAGTTTGATGCTATCCATATCGTAAATGGCGTAGCAGTAGTAGATAAAGAGAAATGTAAGGCATGTAAGAAGTGTATTGAGATATGTCCAAGACATCTGATTGACCTTATTCCTTATGATGCCAAGCAGGTGGTTACATGTAAATCACATGATACAGGTGCAGTTATTACTAAGTCTAAGAGCTGCCAGGTAGGATGTATTGCATGTCACATCTGTGAAAAGAATTGTCCTGTTGGTGCAATTACAGTTGAAAATAATGTGGCTATAATTGATCAGAGTAAGTGTAAGCACTGCGGCTTATGCGTTACAAAGTGTCCAAAGAAAGCAATTTTGAATGTTTGATATTTATTAAATCAGGATAACTTATTCTAAATATTAAAGGCCTTTTGATAAGAATTTTTATCAAAAGGTCTTTTTTAATTTTAACTAAATCTTGAACATAATGAACCGATATATTAAATGGAGAATGTTTATAAATGTATTTATTTGGTTTTGTTTTTTGGTCAGGAGGCATATTTTGAATAAGAATCTATTCTCAGTTCATATACGTAAAGTTATATCATTTATTCTAATATTACTAATAGCTGTTCTATATGTACCACAGACAGCAAACGCGGCTGTAATGGATAATAGTAATATCAGTTTTGATCTAAAAAAGAATACTAATATTAAGTTTAAGACTTACGTAAGGGGCTTAGGTTATAAGAATCTTACAGCTAAAATTACTAAATATAAGAGAAGAAAAGGAACTGCATCTGGAACATCAGAAGGTGGCGGATCAAAGTCCACATCATATCAGTCTGGTTCAGATACTTATAGCAGAACATGGGATACAAAGGGTGGAACAGCAGATACAACAACTACTACAGGTGGAACATCATCTACATATGATACTGTAGAATATGAAAAAGATTGCTACGTATACAACATTGTTATACAGGTAATAGTTCCAAATGCACTTGTAAAAAAGATTAAGAAAAAGGTTACTACAGGACCAGCATTTTGTTTCAATGCATTTGCGGTTGATTATAAAACTGGTGAGAATCTGATGTTTGATAATTATACACTGTCTGATAATTATCAGTTGGTAAACGGAACTACCATGACACAGAGATGGACTACTTATAATCCTATAACAAGTTCAAGCGGCGATATACTATGCTATAGAAGATATTATTGTGAAATGAAGATATATTGTCCCAAAACATATAAAAGACTATGTGTAGGTGTTGCAGGATCAAGAAAACCTTCTGCAGATGGCAGCTATGAAACAGCATCTGTGGGAACAGAAAATGTAGCAACAGTTCTCTTTGATGGCATACATAAAGGTAAGAATGCAAGTTTTTGGGATGGATATGCTGATTTTACAGATACGACATATTATAGCAAAAAGAAAAAATTGTCTCATTTCATAAGGCTTAAATAGATTTACAAAAAATAATAATTGCGATATAGTTAATATATAACTAAAAAAACGTTGAGGAGGATTTGTAAATGGAAGAGAGAAGAAAAGGCAAAAGACTTGAACTGACTGCACAGCTTGTATTAAATCCTATAGGCAGCGGTGAAGAGTCTAAGGCTGTATCAATCGATATTACAGATGCATCTCAATATGGAATAGGTTTTAATTCTCATGAGCATTTGACTATAGGGGACAACTATGAAGCCTTTCTTACGATATGGACCAAAGAGGTGATTCATGTTTTTCTCCAGATAACAAGGGCTGCACAGATAGATGATGGATTTAATTATGGAGCAATCTATATAGGAATGCCAGATACTGACAGACAGAGAATTGGAGTATATGGTACGGTCAATGATACTACAGAAGAGATGAACAAGAATAAATAAGAATAAATATATTTTCAATACTTAAAATATAGATCTATCAGGATTTAAAAGAGTACAGATAGATCTATTTGTTTTTTTGTATTATATGGTATAAAATATTTAAGTTATATCGATGTTTTTATATATAATGATATAGGTGTCATAAGGTACTTTTGACATCTACATCATATAATAAATTCAAAACGAATGTTTAGTTCGGAGGTAAGATTGTGAAAATTGTAGTAGTTGGAACTGGATATGTTGGATTATCCAATTCAATTTTATTATCACAGCATAATGAAGTATATGCTGTGGATATAATTAGTGAGAAGGTAGATCTCATAAATGCTGGTAAGTCACCAATTGTTGATAAGGAAATAGAAGAATATCTTGCAAAGGGTGGACTTAATCTTACAGCAACAACAGATGCTTCTATGGCATATAAGGGTGCGGATTTTATCATTATTTCTACACCTACTAATTATGATGAGAAGATGAACTATTTTGATACTTCATCTGTTGAATCAGTTATCAAGCAGGTAAGAGAAGAGAATAAGGATGCATATATATTTATTAAGTCTACAATTCCAGTAGGTTATACCAGAGAGATGAGAGAGAAATATAACACAGATCATATTCTGTTCTCACCTGAGTTCCTTCGTGAAGGTCATGCTCTTTATGATAATCTGTATCCATCACGTATTATAGTAGGATTTGATTCTGATAGTAAGGGCGCAGAGGCAGCAGCTCATAAGTTTGCAGAGCTCTTACAGGAAGGTGCTTTAAAAGAGAATATTGATACATTATTTATGGATACAACAGAGGCTGAATCTGTTAAGTTATTTGCTAATACATATCTTGCTCTTAGAGTTTCTTTCTTTAACGAACTTGATACATATGCAGAAGTCAGAGGACTTAATACCAAGCAGATAATTCAGGGTGTTTGCCTTGATCCTCGAATTGGAAATCATTACAATAATCCATCATTTGGTTATGGCGGATATTGTCTTCCTAAGGATACTAAACAGCTCCTTGCAAACTATGCTAATGTACCTAACAATTTGATAACTGCAATTGTTGATTCTAACAGAACCAGAAAAGACTTCATCGCAGACAGAATTATTGAAAAGAGTCCTTCAGTAGTAGGTGTATATAGACTTACAATGAAGGCTAATTCTGATAACTTCAGACAGTCATCTATTCAGGGCGTCATGAAGAGAATTAAGGCTAAGGGTATTCCTGTAGTAGTATATGAGCCAACATATAAAGAGGAGGATTTCTTCAAGTCTAAGGTTATAAGAGATCTTGATGAATTCAAATCTATGTGTGACGTAATAATTGCTAACAGAGTTACAGATGATATAGCCGATGTAAAGGATAAGGTATATACAAGAGACCTGTTCGGAAATGACTGATAAAATCTATAAATTCATAAACAAAAATAAATATATAATGCTGATAATTACATTTGCACTGATTTTTTTAGTGCAAATGTATTATGGTGTTC
>CAMJFD010000106.1 GCA_946404845.1 uncultured Butyrivibrio sp.
TATATATATACCCATATTGTCATTATAATATGGATCAAGCCATGTACCTTTTCCAGCTCTCATTGGTTCATAGAACCATGCAACGTGTTCTCTGTCATTAGAATCAAACTGCTCAACGTCTGTCAATTGTTGTAATGTAAACTGCTCAGCTTCACTTTTTCTTACTAGCCAAAATCCATCCGTTTTGTCGTATACAAGAGGATTAAATCTATAATAGACAGATATTACTCCAGGAGTTTTTTCTCCTATACTAAGGGCTAAATCTTTCATATGTTCCATATGATTATTAACTAAATCAGAATTATCAAATAGTTTGGGATTATTACTAAGTTCAGTACTTGCAAAACCATAAAGGCTCATTACCGCATCTTCAACCTGATCAAGGTTGGCATTTATAATGCTGATATTACTATCTACCATCTGCTCCATGTATACTTCAGCATTTTCCTTAGCCAAATTGGCAAAGTTAAATAGACCTATTCCCACCGCAGCAGTAATAGATATGATTATGCAAACTGCTATAAATACTACTATTCTTGTCTGCATTGATTTCATAGGTCTTATTTGTTTATCCCTCCTGGCTGTTTATAGACTTTATCTTCCGGTAGATACTCCATCAGTAGCAGCTCAAGCCTTGGTCCATTTATAGGCTTTGATATATAATCATTAAATCCCTCATCAATATACATATCTCTTGCGCCTGCTATAGCATTTGCTGTAAGAGCTATACATGGTGTATCGCTATTAAGACTGCCTTCTGTCTTTTTTAATTTATGAAGTGTCTCTATTCCATCCATTACGGGCATCTGATGATCTATTATAATACAGTCATATTTCTTTTCCATGCTTAGCTCAAGAGCCTGCTTGCCACTAAGCGCAGTATCAATTCTGATTTGTGTCGGTCTCAGCAATTCTGTCATAACAGTCAGATTCATATCAAGATCATCTACAATTAATATCCTGCACTCAGGTGCGTGGAACTTTTCTTTATAGTTTTCAACAGATACATCATCATCTTCCACCACAACAAATTTTCCTACAGGTTCCCATCTAATAACTGTCTGCCTGATAGCAAAAGAGAACTCTGACCCTTTACCATATTCACTTGTAACATTTAATTTAGAATCCATAAGTTCCAGCAGTTGTCTTACAATATTCATTCCAAGGCCTGTTCCTTCTACAGACCTGTTCTTCATCTCTTCAAATCTTTCAAATGGAGCAAATAATCTCTCCATATCCTCTTCTTTGATACCTATTCCTGTATCTTTTACACTCACATTCAACAAGATGGTTTTGTCATCAATTTTGTCATATCTGAATTTAAGATTTATTTCACCTCTTTCGGTATATTTAATAGAATTAGTAAGCATATTAAGTACTATCTGCCTGATACGTACATCATCACCATATAACACATGAGGTAATTCAGGATCTATATCCACTTTAAGTGCAAGATTCTTGGCCTTTGCCTTATTTAATACCATGTTATACAAATCACCTACAACAGAGCTTACTTCATACTGAACAGGTATTATTTCCATTTTGCCTGATTCAATCTTAGAGAAATCCAAAATATCATTTATAACAGACAAAAGAGACTGACTTGCATTTTTGATTTTGCCAGACAACTCTAAAACTCTATTATCATCACTTTCTCTTAGAATCATTTCGTTCATTCCTATAATCGCATTTATAGGAGTTCTAATCTCATGAGACATATTGGCCAGGAAATCTCCCTTTGCCTTATTGGCATTATCCGCAATTAGTTTGGCCTCTCTAAGAGCATCACTTTCAAGTGCTTTCTTCTCAGCACCGTAACTAAAGAATGCAAATACTAGAAGTAATATACCAAGAACAACTATTATAAATGCAACTATCACGTATGTTCCATAGATACCACCATTCACTGCACTTTGAGGTACTATTCCTAATATTAGAAGTTCACTTTCTCCTACTTCCGCTTCAAACAAATAATAATTACCAGTTTTATCATTAAGAGTAGTTGCAGCAGAACTATTCCTATTCATCTCACTTCTAAGTCTCGATAAAGCACCCTGCCCGGCAGCAGAAGCTATTATCTGATCATACTTAATTGTATTTTCCTTAAATGGAATTATTGTTTCCCCTTCTCTTGTTATAAGACTGATAAATCCCTGTCCGTCATAACATGTCATACTGTAATCATTTATAAGATCATTTGGTGAATATAATTTATTTATGACATATTTTATATTTTTGCCTTTATATACAGGAACGCTGAATAAAAGGCCTTTTTCTTCATCATAAGAAACTGCTGTATTTCCTCTAAATGCATCTACTATTCCCGGGAAATCCTCTACTTCAAACAAAGTTCCCTGTACAAGAGACCCATCTGTGGCTATGAGACCGTATTTTCCACTTTCTTTAACTTCCTGAATAGACTTCAGCAAATTCTCATCACCACCTATAGCATTAATAAAAGCTACTATATCTTCCAACTCATTTATTTCAAGATCTATTTTTTCCTTCATTATCTCGGCTATAGCATAGGCTTCCTGTGCAACATTATCATTTGTGTATTCTCTTAGAGTTTGTCTTAATTCAATCACAATAAGACCACCTGCTGATATAAGCACCAGCAGGAACAGAATCATAGATATCAGAAGTTTTGGATTTTTCCCCAGTTGTTTAATCCCTATCATAGTTTACTCCTTTGACAAACCAGGTGACTCCATTTATCATTTCAGAATCAGGTATAGTTTCACCATGTCCACAAATCCTGTTGTTATCCGTATCATATATAATATTACAAAAAATATCTCTACCCATTTTCATTTTATCCATACAGGATTCCACCAATTGCTTTGTATCTTCAGAAACATTAGTTCCTAGTTCTGTAATACCTGTTACTCCAGAATCTATTCCATACCATAAGTATTTTTCATCATTTGCCAGTCCATTATTCACATCATAAATAATATGTTCCATAACAGGATCATAATCCTTGTATACTGAGGTCAGGTAATTGTCAGAAAGCCCTTCTAGCTTACCTTTGCAACCTATAATTTTAATATCACAGCCATCGGCATAAGCTGCTATTTCCTCATCATCCATATCATATATAAGTGTGTCTATATGCTTATTTGCTTTATACCAGTCAATTTGCTCCTTGGCACCTTCTGTGTCACTGACATATTCAAGATATACCTTCTGTTTGTCATTATTAATCTGAGTTCCAAGGACAAAAGCATTTATATTCAGCTTTTGCCTGTCACTTCTATCATCAGTTATATATAGTATCTTTTTATTTTCAGACTCACCCACTGCTACAACTCCAGCAAGATACTGAGCCTGATATTCTCTTATATCAAACGTAGTAGCATTTCCAGATAGTTCGCCATTTCCTTCTACAAAAAAAGAAACTTTATTACTATTACTAATTGTCTGACTTAGTTCTCCTCCTATTCCAAATCCTCCAATTATCACAAATTCATTGTTTTTACTGTTAGTGGAAGCTACTCTTTTAATTGCCTTATCCATATTTCCTTCTGTAACTTCTATATAATTCTGTCTTATTCCATTATGTTTTAAAGTATTAATAACACTTGCACTTAACTGTTTGATTTCATAGGTATCTTTTTTCTGACCATTAATAATAATACCAGCCTGAAAATCATCCTGCGAAACTATGATATCTAGATACAAAATGCCGCAAATAACCAGTATGCTTATAAGTAAGCGCCTAACTATGAAGTTGTCAAAAAAGCTAATATCACTTAACTTCATACAATTCTACTCCATCAATATACCAATCCATTTCATTTAAAATGGTATAATCTGACATCCATTCTCCATCATATAGCCTTATAATTTGGTGATTATCTCTAATTTTATCTTTATATACGTCCCACTTTCCCGATGCCATAAGTCCCTGTTTCTCTGCTGTCAGCATCTGTGAACTTATCTTATTCCTATTGTTATCAGATAGAGGTGCAAGGCTTACAACTTCAGTATCTATTCCGCCCCATGTATAACTACCATTCAGCTTTTGCTGAATACATAGAGTCAGTTCAGTTCTATAAAACTCTTCAAAATTATAGATACAGGATGTCAGAATAGTATCTGGATATAATTCTGACAGGTCCATAATATTTCCTATTGTTTTTATTCCTACAGAATCCGCATATTCAATTGGAGCAAGGCTATCCGTATAATATGCCAGAATATCTATATCTGAATTATTATCCAATAGTTCTTTTGTAGCATATGTATTTATATCCTCATCAGTCCATGATCCGCTATAACTAACAATTACAGACGCATATGGATTTATATCTCTCACGCCTTTGGTAAATGCATTTATAATCTTAAGAGTTTCATATCCAGGTATTGCTGCTAGATAGCCAATCTTGTCAGTTGATGTTTCATTACCTGCTACAAGGCCAGCCAGATAACTTATCTGATACATCCTTGCCCTATATGAGGTATAATTACTATAATATTTCTCACCAAATAACTGTAAAAAATATATATCTGCATGCTGTTGAGCTTCAAACTCTGTATCCTCTATATAGTCATGGGATGTAGATATAATTATAGTGCAGCCGTTCTCTATAAGGGTTTCAATGCTACTTCTTACTTCTTCACCTGCATATATATTTTCCATATATGTGATATTCAGATTAAGTTCATCCTTTACAGCTTCTAGTCCTTCATAAGTAGCCTGTGCAAGCGCATGATTATCAATATAGCCGTTTAATATAACGCCTACCTTTGTTTCTGGTAATTCATAATCATAATCATCTGAAGTTTGTGACATCATAAGTACAGCACCCACTGCTATTACAAACAGTGTAGCTATACCTAGGACCAGGAACTTTTTCAAATTCTACTCTCCATTTTTATTAGTGTTTATAGGTGCACATTATATGATTATTTTATCAGTAAATCGTCTATTTATTTATCTAAAATATGCTAAATAAATTATTAAAAATGCAAAAAAAATATAAAACGCAAAATAAAAGTCCTTGGATGACAGAAACAAGTTATTTCTATCTCCAAGGACTTTAAATCATTATTTGTTATTAAATTATCAGTATTAGAAATTATCAGTCAGCTTTTTCTATCTCTAGTAATGTAGCTTTATAATCTCCTCTAGGACGAGGAACAATTATTCCCGCATTCATAAGTGTACTGCCATGTAATTTCTGGCCATTAACTACATATATATAATCAGGGTTAAGTCCCTGCAGCTTGATTCTGCGGTCTCTTATACACGGTGTACACAGAACCTGCATCATTACCACCATTACCTTATCTTTATCTTTGGATACAATTTCTACAGCATCAAAAAGATGGTTTTCATTATATGACTCCAGACGATAGTAATCACCTTCTCGTACGAGGTCTTCTACTCTCTTATGAGTCTTAATCTGATCAGGAATAGCTTCCTTCTCTTCATCTGTAAGTTTAGTTATATCAAGTTCATATCCATATGTTCCCAGAAGTGCCATTATAGCTCTGTCTGCCATATTGGTAGTTCTGCCCAGAATATCATTAGTATTCTTACTAACATGCGCTCCAATTGTAGAGAATGGATATAGAAGTGCCGTTCCCTCTATAATACTAAGTCTCTCAACTGGGTCCATATCATCTGAGCACCATATCTGAGGACTGTAATATAACATACCTGGATCAAATCTTGCTCCACCTGATGAACAGTTCTCAAGGAGAAGGTCTGGATAACTACTTACAAGATATTCCTGAATCTCATATAACGCCAGTACGTATCTGTGTGCTACTTCACCCTGTCTGTCTGCAGGCAGATACTCACTGCCATAATCTGAAAGTGATTTATTCATGTCCCACTTCATATATTCAATAGTTGCCTGTTCCATGATATCCTTAAGGCAATTCTTGATATAATCTACAACTGCAGGGTTAGTCAGATCTAGATTGAGCTGTTTTCTAGCCTGTACAGGAATGCTGTGATGAGTCTGCATTGCCCAGTCAGGATGCTTTTTATATAACTCAGATTTAGGAGAAATCATTTCTGGTTCTACCCATATTCCGAATTTAAGCCCCAGACTATGAACATCATCAGAGAGCTTTTTAAGTCCTCCCTTTATCTTATCTTCGTTTACAAACCAGTCCCCAAGACTTCCGTCATCACTATTTCTCTCACCAAACCATCCATCATCCATTACCAGCATCTCTATACCACGCTTAGATGCTTCTCTAGCAATGTCCACGAGCTTATCTGATGTAAAATCAAAATATGTTGCTTCCCAGTTATTAACAAGAACTGGACGTTCTTCATGAAGATACTTACTTCTGATAAGATGATTTCTATAAAAGTCATGGAAATTTCTGCTCATCTGACCAATACCTTCTGATGAATAGTTCAGGACTACTTCTGGTGCCTGGAATGAATCACCCGCCTCAAGCTTCCATTCAAATGTATCTGGATGAATACCCATAACCATTCTAAGGCTATCCTGTTCATTAATCTGTATCTTACCAAGGAAATTGCCTGAATAAATAAAGTGCATAGCATAAACTTCGCCAGTTGTCTGTGTAATATTACCTGTAGCTACTGCAACAAATGGCTGAGTCTGATGGCCTGATTCACCTCTAAGTGACTCATTTACAAAAGAACCATAATGAAGATTTTCATATACAATATGTCTTTCTCTTGACCAGCATCCTTTAAGATCAATTATCTTCATACCTTCCTGATAATCCAGTGTAAGAGCTGCAGATAACATCTTAGTAATATTTATATTCTCAGAAGAATTATTGATAACCTTTACGGAACGAGTGATAATATCAACATCATTAAATGCAGTATATGTCAGTACCACATCTATTCCAAGTCTCTCATTAGTAAGTGTAATATCTATGCTGTCACAACTATCACCAAAACTTGCTGGAAGACCCTTAAGAGCCTTTTTGCCCTTATATATCTCATGGCTCTTATATACAAGTTCAATTCCGTTCTGTCCTCTGCTATTTCTGATATCCATGCAGGTTTCCTGTGAATTAACCATGCCGGCTGTTGGGAATTCAAATGGGAATCCATTCATAAAGCCGCTCTTTTCACCTTCGTTTATGATCTGCTCACTGCCCTGTCTGTACATATAGCAGACATCAGCATCATCAATTTTACCTCCATAATAGAGATTTCCCAGATACATATCTGCATAAACAGACATTACATAGCTTGTATTTGGCGTATCCAGTTTAAAAATCTTTTTTTCCTTCTCAAAACTAATCATATTTTTTGCCCTTCTTTTTTAGATTATTATCCTTTTTAATCCTTATATAACCCCTATATATAAATATAAGGACCAAAAATAAACAATTGAATATTTTTGATCCTTATGTTTAAGCTCTTTCTGTTGTTACAACAGCTTCGAGCGTTCCATTTATGCTATAGTCTCCTGAATCAGCAGGGAAGAAGAAACTGTCGCCCTTCTTGTATTCAAACACTTCTCCGTTATTGGTAAGTGTTCCCTCGCCGTCCATAATCAGTATATGCATGAAGCTCTCTGATCCGACTGTGCCTCTAAACTCCTTAATATACTTGCCATCAAGGCTTATCTTGTCTACTACGAAATAATCACATTCTCCAATATGTGGAGCCGGACTAACTACCTTTTCTACAGGTGTTCTCTTAGTAACGTCAAGAGCCTTATCTATATGTAACTCTCTTCTCTTACCGTCCTTACCAACACGTCCATAATCAAATATTCTGTATGTAACATTTGAATTCTGCTGTATCTCAGCTATGAGAATGCCTGCACCTATAGCATGTAGTGTACCTGATTCAATAAAGAATACATCGCCTTTCTGAACATATGCTTTATGTAATACATCTGTAAGTGTGTCGTTTTTAATTCTCTCTTCGAACTCTTCCTTACTGATTTCATGTTCAAATCCATAATATAGAAATGCTCCTGGCTCCGCATCTACGATATACCACATTTCTGTCTTACCATACTGTTTTTCATTCTTAAGCGCATATTCATTACTTGGATGTACCTGAATAGAAAGGTTATCCTTTGCATCAATAAGTTTGATCAGTATTGGGAACATTTCAAATCTGTCACAATTAGTTCCTAGTACTTTTTTACCCGCAAGATCGATATATTCCTGCAATGTCTTACCTGCAAACTCACCGTTTGCAATAACTGATGGTCCATCAGGATGGCAGGATAATTCCCAGCTCTCTGCCAGAACATCTCCTTCATAGTCCTTATTATATTCTTCAACCAGTCTGTGTCCACCCCAAAGGTAATCTTTGAACGCAGGCTTTAGTTTTAATACTGACATTTTATAATTACTCCTAACTAAATCTATATAGGTGACTAATTATTAGTCACCTACATATAATAGCACCTTTTGTTTTTAATGAAAATTATAAGTAATATTATCTTTTTCCAATTTCAGTATCTTCTTCTCTTACAACACTATTATCCTTGATATAGTCAATAATCTGATCAAGTGTTGTAAATGCTACTCCTACATAGCTGTCTGCTGCACCATAGTAGATTGCAATACGTCCAGTATCTGCATCATGAATAGTAGCGCATGGGAAACAAACGTTAGGTACAAATCCTCTTTCTTCGTACCATTTCTCTGGTGTTAAGAGGAAGTTCTTGCATCTGTATTTAACAATTGATGGCTCATCAATATCAAGAATTGCTCCACCAATTGAATATACAAGGCCATTACATGTTCCTGTAACACCATGATAGAATAAGAGCCAGCCTTCAGATGTCTCGATAGGAGCAGCGCCTCCACCGATTTTTACTGACTGCCACCATTCTGGGTTTCTGCCCATTACGTGTCTGTGCTTGCCCCAGTATACCATGTCTGGGCTCTCTGAGATAAAGATATCTCCAAATGGTGTATGACCACTGTCTGATGGTCTTGATAATAACTTATATGTTCCATTTACCTTTCTTGGGAACAGAACTGCATTTCTGTTAAATGGGATAAATGGATTCTCAATTCTTGTAAATGTCTTAAAGTCAGTTGTCTTGGCCATACCAATTGAAGCGCCATATGCATCCTGACACCAGATAAGATAATAAACACCTTCTACCTCTACCAGACGTGGATCATATGCGTAACGAGGCATGAACTCATTTCCATCTTCATCTACAAATGGGATTTTGTTCTTATCAAATGTCCAGTGAATAGCATCATCACTTCTACCAAGGTAGATAAATGGAATACCATCTGTCTGCTCTCCACGGAATACACCGATGAACTTACCTTCATATGGCATAACTGCACTGTTGAATATACGTGCAACACCTTCAACAGGATTTCTGTCAATAATAGGATTCTCTGTATATCTCCAGATTGGAGCTCCTGTAATTCCTTCAGGCTGATCCTGCCATGGCATATTTGGAACGGCTGGCGCGCCGATAATCTTATATTTGCTCATTTATTATTTCCTCATCTCTATATGATTTTTTTTACTGTTTACTTAAGAATTCCAGATTCTTTTTGATAAAATCGCATCTCTGCTGAACACATTCAACTGATCTTCCTGGATCCTGTGGTGTATTAAATACATAATCAACAAGTTTATCTACAGTAGTTGTAGCCACATGTAGTCTTGTATCACTTGATGCATAGTAGATATATACATCTCCGTTATCTGTTGCAATTGCACCATTAGTAAATACTACATTTGATACATCGCCAACTCTCTCTTTACCTCTTGGTCCAATGAGAAGTCCTGATGGCTCAGCTATTACTTTACCTGGATCCTTTAAATCTGTAGCAAATGCATATATAACATATCTAAGACCAGCTGCTGTATTTCTAACTCCGTGAGCAATGTGAATCCATCCTCTGTCTGTCTTAATAGGAACAGCTCCTGCACCGTTCTTGGCTTCTGTAATTGTGTGATACTTACGAAGGCTGGTCATTCTCTCTTCATCGATAACTGCATGTGTAATATCATCGCAGAGACCAAATCCAATTCCTCCGCCTGATCCAGTCTCAATGAAATCATCCATTGGTCTTGTATAGAAAGCGTATTTGCCATCTACAAATTCAGGATGAAGGCAAACATTTCTCTGCTGCGGAGAATTAAGTGTCTTAAGGTTAGGAAGTCTCTCCCATTTTTTTAAGTCCTTAGTTCTGACAATCCCTGCTGCTGCAACTGCTGCTGACAGATCATTGACTGTTGTATCCTTGCTCTCTGAACAGAACACACCGTATATATATCCATCTTCGTGTTTGGTCAGACGCATATCGTATACATTAGTTTCTTCTGGGCAGATATCTTCTAGCAGTATTGGGTAATCCCAGAATCTAAAACCATCTATTCCATTGTCACTTTCTGCCACTCCAAAAAATGACTTTCTATCATTGCCTTCTATTCTGGCTATCAGATAGAACTTACCATTAAGTTCAATAGCTCCAGAATTCATAACTGCATTTATTCCAAGTCTTTCCATAAAATATGGATTGGTCTCAGGATTTAAGTCATATGTCCATGTGAGTGGAATATGATTCCTTGTAAGGACTGGATACTCGTACCTGTCGAATACTCCATTATAAAAATCTGTTTTAACATTCTTTCTGGCAAGCAGCTTTTCCTGCTTTTCCTTTAATGAATAATATTTTTCATGCAACATCGACATTTCTCCTTATAATTTCTATACACATTCTGCCATTGTGATATGGGCACTTCCATGGTTCTACTATTGGCTTATCTTCATATGGTCTGCCTTCTTTATCTACAAGCCAGAACCATTCTGATCCATTTCTCTTATCAAATACCTTGTCTCTTATAAATTCCCACTGAGCTTTGGCAGCTTCAAGATATTCTGTCTTAGACGTGTCATGCTGATATCCATTAATCATACCTATAAGATTTTCAGCCTGAACCCACCATACTCTGTCTTCAAGATCAACACCTTTTTCACATTCAGCTGCAAGTGAATGTCCATCAAATCCTGCATGATATACTGCCTGTGTCAGATCTTGGGTAATAGGTGTCATCTTGTCTATATATTTCTGCTCTCCCAGTATCTCTACGCCTCTGTCTATCAGCCATGATGATTCAATATCATGACCATATGACCACAGATCAATAAGTGAGTTATAGTTCATGTCAAAGAACACTTCCTGTCTGTGAAGTTCTGGATTATAGAGCTTATCAGCGAATGTATCCAGTATCCATTCAAGTTTTGCCTTAACATCTTCTCTTTTAGTAACTCTGTAGAACTCTGTATAGGCTTCAAATACATGTAGTAATGTATTCATTGTTCTGTCAGCCATTACGCCGTTTTCTTCCAGCTTTTGAATTATTTCCTGCATCGTGAGAAAATTGGAATCGTCTGTATCCTCATAGAATATCTTCATCAGATAGAGCATCTTTAGCTTTTGATGTTCGCCATTTCTTTTCATGGATATTTTCCTCCGAATTTTTCGCCATAATTACAGCATTGCAAAGGTAGTTTAATGCATATTTATTGATTATTTTATATCAAGTCCAATATAACCACCTCAATAAAATCGCATTGTTGTTACAATAAATGAATGAGCTTCTAAGGTCATTGAAGCATGGTTTGGAACACTGCAGCATGGAGGTACATATGAAATACAGCGAAACAGGGTTTAGAGCATTGTACAAACAGTTTTGTACTTTTCCGGTTACAGAAACTGTAAGAAAAGTTATAGTCCAGAAGATGAAAACAAGAATTGAATAATCAATGCAAATGATGGAAGAAAAAATGAGCAATATTATCTTACGGCCGTTGGAAATGATCGATTCTGATTTTATGCTGGAACTTGTCAATGATCC
>CAMJFD010000107.1 GCA_946404845.1 uncultured Butyrivibrio sp.
TCATCAAGATCTTCATCTCTTCTATCAATCAGGAGCTGTGTATCATAACGATACGCAAACTGATCGTCTTCTGCATCAATTGAATTAACTGCCATTTATAAATCCTCCATCTAAGATAATCATCACTTTTTTACGCCATGTATATTAATTAAACACAGTACATGCGTGTCTCTGGTTGAATACGACTAGAATATATACTATATGTATATTTCATTTTTGTCTATAGCCTAGCTCAACGCCTCATCTCATGCGGCCTAGAATAGGAACACATCTATTCACATGCTTCTTGTATTCTATGTAGTCATCGCCATAAACTTCCTGAAGCCATTTTTCCTCAGTATTCTTAAGGACAACAGTCATAATCATCCAATTAATCAAGAATACAACTATAAGCCAGGCATTATGCCACATAAGACTTATACCCAGAAATAGAAACCAAAATCCACTATACATAGGATTTCTGACACACGCAAATATACCGTCAGTCTTGAGCTTATTATCTGCGATATCTGCATCTATGTCAGAACGGACTGCGCCATTCATCCAGATATAAATACCGATTGCAATAAAAAGAGCCCCCATAACTCTGAATAAGTATATCCATGTGCCTTCCATTATTCCTGATTCAAGCACATTTCCAGATAATACAATTCCAATAGCAGTCAGAATCCCCATGGTAATTACAAGATAAGGCCCTATACCATAAATAGGAAGTTTTTGATCATCTTTTACATAATTCTTCATACTACCCCTCCATACTACATCTAAGCAGTTCTCCTTTATATAGTCATTTCAGAATCTGTAATCTTCTACCTTTTTACCTACAATAAATACTTGCCACATATTATATTATCACTCTTTACAGGTAAAAAACATATAATAATCACACCATCTATTATTCCATCACTGTAATTATCAGTTTATAATTATAATGCTTCCAACATACCAATTATTTCTTCAGCACTATATTCACCTGTCATATCCACATATTCATAAGAATTGAATTCTTCAAATCTTGACTTGAGTTCATCATCAGATAACTCTTCTTCAGTATTATTACCATACTCGACATCCTCTGATTCGTAATAGCATTTTATATAATATGTGGAAATCAGTTCATTGTCCTTTATCGTATATAAATTGTTATAATAATTCTCCATATCATGCCCAAAAGTTCTAATTGAATTCTTATATGGAGCATACTCATAATAGACGCATCCTCCCACACCATATGCACAATTATCCATTGGTTCTAATACTGTACCATCTCTATAAGTATAAACATTCAAAAGATATCCAGTATTATCTACCAAAAGTTCTGGTACATCATCTTCATCAAGATAAATCAGGCTATAATTGTACTTCATAGGCTCATCTTGTTCGATACTGTTTATCAAATCTATATATGACTGAGCGTAAGAATTATCTTCTCGATTATCTGTCAGAATTTTTCCATTTTGGGCTGGATAGCCTATTTCCTCTGCTCGTTTTTTTAATAATTCATCTATTTCATCAGGTGTTATTACTGTTAATCCGGCATCTGTGAGCTGCTTATAATAAGTATTTGACTCAGTGTAATCGGAATCCTGTGTAATATCTTCATAATTTTCGTCCAGCATGTAGATGGTGTAGTATACCTTAGTTCTTTTTTGATAATTACTCTCAAACCAAACGGAATAAACCTCAAAGTTCTGGCCGTCAGATGTATCAAGATTTAAAGATTCAAATTCTCCATCCTTGTAATAATAGATGTCATATGGAGCAATATTTTCCTCTGAGCCATAATAATAAATATAATCACCATTTGCATCAACAAAGCTGTAGTCATAATAATGAACGCTTGCGCCGCCTGAACCTGCTGCTTCGATAACACCATTTTCCTTAACTTCAATATAATATCTGGCACCTGCATCGCCGTTATAACAGATAACAAGCTCACCGTCGATTTCCTTAATGATCATGTATAAACTGTCGCCTGCAACACCGCCAAAGTTTAATTTGACTAACAATTCATTTTTTCCATCAGAACCGCAATCGATAAGTCCTACTTCAGGATTACCATCATATGTAATGTCCATATCTTCGATTGATGCGTCAAGTTTTTCTGCTATCTCATCAAGAGTATAACTAGTGCCTACTTCCAATACATCAGAAAGTATCATATAAGTTGAAGCATCACCAGTACCTCTATATTTGACCTTTGCAGTGCCTTCCAGAAATTCCTTATATGACTCTTCTCCGTCAAGAATACTTGTATCGGTTGAAAGTTCTACATATGCAGAAGCGTCCGTACTTGCATTCTCTGAATCAGCAACCTCATCAGTGTCTGTGTTGCTTGCACTACTTTCATCTATACTTGCACTACTATTATCTGTATTTGCAACAGTGCTATCATCTACAGCTTCTGTGGCAGATTCTGTTGAAACATCAGCATTATCTACACTTGAATTTTCAGCTGTACTATCACTTATAGAACTGATCTCGATATTGCTCTGATTAGTTTCCCCACATGCACTCAGCATCATTGACATTATCCCTAATAATGCCACTGCTTTTAATTTTTTCATCTTATATATTTCTCCTCCATAGACTATTTTACATGACTAATAAATATCACAAAAAGCCAACGGTTACATTATATATGATGTGATATCAATTATCAAAGATAGACCATGGAGGACTTTTTTAATCATCCGTATATGAATATACTGTGCCCTTCTTAGCATTCTCACGGTTAATACCGGCTTTTTTAAAGAGCTCTGAAATAGTTACAAATTCATATCCCTGCTGTAGTAGTTCAGGAATAGCTTTGTCGAGGGCTTCAACAGTTGCATCATTACCTTCGCTGTCATGTAACAACACAACTGCACCATCTCTTGCACCTTCCAATAATAATTTAAGTCTCTCGTCTGCACCGACCTCAGGTTCCCAGTCAAGGCAGCCATAGCCGCTTATAAAGATATAAGGAACAGTTTCATGCATTAGATCATTAACATCTATATACGGAGGCCTGAAGAAATCAGGTTCTTTCCCAGTAATATCAACGATTCTGCGAGTTGTCTCTTTTATCTCAGCGTCAATTTCATCCGCAGTGAGCTTTGTCATAAATGGATGTGTAAGCGAATGATTCTCTATATCACAGCCATATCCCATCTCTTCCCTTACGATATCTTCCCTTCCAGGAATATTTTCGCCTATGAGAAAAAAGCTTCCTATAACATTATATTTTTTGAGCACATCCAAAACCTTGCGTGATGTGTGATCTGATGGCCCATCATCAAATGTAAGTGCCATATATTTCTTGTCTGACATAATATTATCCCCATTTCATTAACATAAATATACTCTAACCTTTCTAATTATATGCACAAAAATAGCAGTACGCATATCATAAATGATATTAATACTGCTTAATTTTTGCTATTTTATGGACATTAGGGACGGGGTCAATGTCATTTGTCCCAGCCAAGTGCTCGTCTCTTTTCCTTCATGTCGGCTACAATTTTTTCTCCTAATTTAACAGGATCTGTATCGACATTCATGGTCGAACCTAATAGTTCCTTGGTACCGTATTTCATGAATTCTATAACGTTCTTGGAACCGTATATCTGAGCCTCAACGCAGTGGTATGAGCTGATTCCATTTAGTCTGAAACCAAGTGCAGCGTCTATGCCCTTTTCATTGCCCCATTCTGGTGATGAAAAAGCAAACGGTAGCTCATATATCTTACATCCAAGCTCTCCTGCTATTCCGGCAAAAATACCTGTGGACCTAGTATTATCTATGCATTCGCCCACGTGCCATACAGGTGGAAGGTCTGGTTCAAGGAATTCTCTTAGGCCCTCACCTGCCTTATTCTTGCCTGAAACTGCGCAGTATCCAAGCTTCATAAGTGGGAAGGACGCGCATCCATTTGAAATTATCAGCACATTATTTTGTAATAAAACATCTGCAACATCAACAATGCACTTCTCATACAAAACTTTAGGATTATTGCATCCTACCATGTTCACAACACCCAGAATCTGACCACTCTTAATTGCATCAGCAAGAGGCTTCATGCTGCCAAAACGCTTGTGTATGTACTCAACTGAGAAGCCTACCTCAGCTTCAACTTCATATGGAGGAATATAAACAGGTATTCCCTTTCGCACTTCAAAGCTCTCAATCGCACGTCTGACAATCTTTTCAGCCAGTTCCTTGGTCTCACTTATATTGGCGTGATGATGGTCATACTCATATCTCTCGGCTCCCGGAAGTCTTGCTGATTCACTTGTTGTAACAACAGTAGTCTTGAAACATTTAGCCACTTCCATAATCGATGGAAATACGTCCTGAACATCTGCAACCCAAAGATCAAGAGCACCAGTGCCGAGTACCAGTTCTGCAGAAACTGCATTTGAAAGAGGAATAACGCCACTGTATCTGTACATTGCTGACAGACCTGAACAGCATATTCCATAAAATCTGATGCCCTTTGCTCCTTTAGATTTAGCCAGTTCAATTAAATCTTCTCTTTTACCTGCCTCAACTATCTGACTGACGAGAAGTGGCAGATGACCGTGAACCGCAATATTCACATATCCTTTCTCAAGTGCACCTATATTGACCTTGGATGTTACTCTGTCTCCTACTCCAAAAAGTGAGTCTGTAGCAATTGAAGCGCCTACAACTCCTGAGAATGTAAATGCAAGCCCGCATCTAAGTACCTGCTGCATGATGGACTTCCAGTCACCGTCTGTTGCACAACCGGATTTATGATATGCTTCAAAGACTTCATGATAAGCGCTGATAGGCAGGATATCCAAATCCTCCCATACTTTCTGTCTTTCAGGAAGCGCACATGCCTTTATGGTCTTGTATTCATCAGGTACGCTTCTTGATAAATCCTCAAGAAGTGCATCTGCCAGGTCTCTAGCTACATTCTTGAGCTGACGATTTTTTTCCTTTATTCCAAAAGCTCTTGCTGTAGAACGTATCTTCTGCTCTCCGAGAATAGGTACATCCAGCTTGCCTTCAGCTGCCCATTTAAGCGCCAGCATTACCTCTCTTGCGTGCATTCCATGCTGTGCAGCACCTGCAGCTGCATTTCTCAGAAGATTCCTTGCAACTATAAGATCAGCATCTGCTCCGCACACACCTCTTGGAGACTTGGCTGTGATTCTACAAGGTCCCATATTACAGATCTTACAACACGTTCCTGACAAGCCGAAGTTACACTGCGGCTTCTGTGCATCAAATCTGTCAAAAACAGTATCTATCCCAAGCTGCTCCATTCTCAGAATCATCTCTCTGACAGCCGGATCAGGTGTCTTATCTATAACATCCTGCTTAGAAGGAAATGTCTTGCGATATTCTGTGACTGCATTCATGTAATCCTTGATAAATGCTTCTGGATCTTCCTCAGTATCTGCGCCATGCCCTGCCTTCACAATTACAGTTGGTATACCATGCTCGTCAAATCCAATAATGTTCCTGTGCGTGTGGATATGCGCTGGACTTGATGTGTGGTGATGATGATTTTCTTCCAATTTTTCTTTTCTCTTTGCCATTTGTACTCCATCCTGAATCTGCTATTAAATCACATATTCTATATACTCATCGCTCTTCATATTGAACAGCTCAAATATCTTGTCTCTCACATGCAGAAAATCTGCGCTTGTCCTGTCTCTGTGTCCCATGAGCGGAACCTTAACAATACTCTTGATTCTGCCCGGGTCAGCCATCATGACTACTATTCTGTCAGCGAGGAAAACCGCCTCTTCGATGTCATGAGTAACAAAAATAATGGTTTTATGTGCTTTCCTCGATATCTTCAAAATATCATCCTGCAGCTTCATTCTTGTTATTGCATCGAGTGCGCCAAATGGCTCGTCCATGAATATAATATCTGGATTAACCGCAAGTCCCCTTGCAATCGATACTCTTTGCTGCTGACCACCTGAGAGCTGATGTGGAAATCTTTTTTCATATCCCATAAGTCCAACAAGTTCAAGATACTTAGCAGCAATTTGATGTCTCTCCTCCTTAGGCACTTTAAGCGTTTCAAGCCCCAATTCAACGTTCTTTTCTACAGTCCTCCAAGGTAGCAGCCCATAATTTTGAAAAATAGTTATATTCTTTATTGAAGGCTTAGACACCTCCGTCCCGTCAATTCTGATGCTTCCACTATTAAGTTTTTCAAATCCAGCTACGGCATTTAAAAGTGTGCTTTTACCACAACCAGATGGCCCAAGAAGGCATATAAACTCACCTTTTTCGATATCAAGTGATACATTATCAAGGGCTGTGAATTCTGCGCCGTCCTGTATATATTTTTTGCAAGCATTTTGAACCTCTATATACATCACACCTGACCTCCCCATGCCGCTAGTATTCTGCGTTCTATCACTTTAATGAGTCCATCCAGAATTATTCCGATGACTCCAATTACAATAATTGTAGCCAGCAAAATATCTGCTCTTATGTTGTTACGCGCATCAATTATCTGATAGCCAAGTCCTGACTGTGCTCCGACCATTTCTCCTGCGACGAGGAATATCCATGCACTTCCAAGTGCCAGATGTATGCCGCTTGCTATCTGTGGAAATGCCGCCGGCAGTATCACCTTCCAGGTAAGCTCTGGCTGGCTGATAGCAAAGTTTTGGGACACCTTGAGATACACTGGATTGATGTTTCTAACCGCCGTCACAGTCGATAATAGTACTGGAAAAAAGGCTGCGATAAAAATTATCACGATTGCAGGAACATCACCAATCCCGAATAAAAGTACGATAAATGGCATCCAGGCCGTCGGTGAAATCGGTCTTATCAGCTGCACTACCGGGTTGATATATTGGAACACACCTGGTAGCTGCCCTAAAACCAGTCCTAGCGCTACTGCTACGATAATAGAGGCCAAATATCCAATTAAAAATCTATATAAACTTGTCAGAATATTGGTGAATAAAACTCCTTTTGTCACTGTTTCAACAAGTGCCTGAAGCGCCATATAAGGCGATGGGAAGAGGTTTTCATTAAAATCACTTGTTATGAATAATATCTGCCATAGCAAGACAAAAACTATAAGCGATACTACGACATTTTTAACTTCTCTTAGTTTTCTCATTTGCTTGTCCTTCTGTAAATAATAATTTAATGACATTAAATTCAGCCAAACTTTGGCTATATTCAAACAACATCTGATTTACAGATGTATGGTGAGAATCAAAAAACATTCAAAGATATTTATGATAATCTGATCTTTTTAAAAATCATTTTTGACAAAGTCCTCGTAAGCCGGAGGATTATCTGAGATTCCATATTCAATCATTTTTTCTACCAGCGCATTATATATATCCTCTGTCAATTCCAAATCATCAAATGAAATCCACTCAAGTGACTGTTCCAGTACATCCTCTGACTGAGAAAAGAATTCTTTGGAAACCTCGAGTGCTGTCTCTTTATCCAGGTTATTACCTGCTGTCTTATATCCATCTACGAATGCCTTAGCATCATCAGGTCTCTCCTCTATAAAACTGTCTGTTAAAACAATTGCGCAGCATACAGAATCTTCCCACAGTTCATCCGAGGTATATAGCACCTTACCTGCACCCAACTCAACCCCCATCGATCCAAATGGTTCTGCAACGCAGTATCCGTCGATTGTTCCAGCCGCAAGTGCTGATGGCATTTCTGTTGGAGCCAGCTCCGTTACATTCACATCATCTATTGTGAGCCCTACAGTCTTAAGAGTATCATTTAGCAAAATATTGTGAGATGACTGTCTGTGCGGAATTGCGAATGTTTTACCTTTAAGATCTGCTGCAGTTTCTATTTCGTTAGAAACAATAACGACATTTCCATCCCTGTGTCCAAGCGCAACAGCCTTAATTCCGATGCCCTCTTCCTTGGACTTCATTGCAAGCTCAATTAGAACAGATGCTCCATCAACTCTTCCAGTATTAAGTGCATCCAGAAGTTCTGGCCATGAACCGTATTTTACAAGTTCTATCTGTATACCTTCCTGTTCTTCAAGTTCCTTGGCTTCTTCCAGCACTGCCAGAGAATGTGTTATAGGCAGATAGGCTATTTTGACAGTCTCAGCACTATTATCAGCTGCACTGCTGCTTGCATTACCGCATCCAGCAATACTAGCTACTGTCATCATGACTATTAACAACGCTGCGCAAATTTTCTTTTTCATAATCTTCCTCCTAATAGCAAATACACTGGCATGCCTGTCCGCTTTGCAAACGTTTTCTATGTCGTAAATGCTAACACAACAGCTAAAGCCTGCATAATGCAAAAAAACAAGAGTTAGTTATAACATTACGTTATAACTAACTCTTGTCTATATGACCCCCGTACCCTAGGGTCATTACCTCATATAAATCATATCCCAGTATTCAAGTGATGGAACGATAAATTCAATATACCTTCCATCTCCATCTTCTCCGGTTTCATATGAAAGTGTATTACTCATTCCATCATCAATTGAGTATGAAGCCAGATATGCTTCTGTAATTTCTTTGTCCGTATAATATTTTACAGTAATATTCTCAACAGATGTTGGTTCAGACTTATTACCATTTTCATCACGCCACTCGTTGTCTGTACCAAGTAAATTTATAAGATGCACTATTTCATATTCATCATCTTCCTTAGTGTGAGTCCATATGGTATCACTTTGTCCATCACTTGTAGATGCATAACCATCAATAACAACCTTATTAGTTGTAGGAACCTGTCCATCTCGCAGGATATTCTCATATGCAACTACAAAGTCTGCCATATTCATCATATCCTGTTTAAGATCTTCACTCATGAGAACATCGTCTTCTGGATAGTATTCCTTATGAAGCATATGATCCCCATTACCTATTTCCAACCTGTTTCCACCTGCGGCATACACAGCAGCATCACATAATAAAACGCCTGCCGGATTCATTTCACCTGTTGTCAAATTATAATTGATGTATGCTTTAACTGTAAGCGATTTTCCTTTCTGATCAAAAGACTTATCTATACTATCCTGCATTGATCTTTCAACCTCAGTTACAAGCGAATTATAGGTATTGTAACCTACACCATTTCTGTCTGAGTCCCAAGGCCAGAATTCTGTATACAAAACATCTACATCACTCTTATTAGCTTCTTCTATTCCTTGTGCTCCAACTGGATTAAATGAAAGATATTTATCTCCTAATGCCTCTTTTGCAGAATCAAGGAATTCCTTGTAAGTATCCTTTACACAATAAATAGGTTCTCCATTTTCATCATATCCAAGTGGCTCACCATCTGCTGTTACCATTGGTCCCCAATCACCAACTGTATCACCATGCCATCCATCAAAATCTATAACATCAAATATATGATTTTCCTGAGCAAAAATATAATTCTGCCACTCCTGATTAAGTGGATTCATAAAAAATAAATTGCCATTACCTGATGGTGATGTTCCCATATGAAATGTAAACTCACCACTTCCCCTATCACTATCTTCCTTAAAAAACAATTGCCATTTAGATGCGTCAATATCAGTATTTTCAAAATTTTTGACCAAAGAATCTGTTGCCGCGTATATCATGTTATAAGCCATATTGACCATATTCTTACTATGTGCCTTATCTATATATGCCTTAACAGTATTTCCATAAATTTTACGTCCAGCCCAGTCCTCCCAGACACCAAGATTATCTCTTGTTACATAATCAGGAAGTGGCTCATGATGTAGCGCATGCCAGTCATAATACTCAATTCCATTTATATGGAACCTGTTCATCTGCTCAATCTTAGTATCTACATCCTGATTCTCGTCGTATTCACATACATAGCCATATCGTGGGAATTTAACCCAGTCAGAAGATACATCTATTCCGACCGTTGCAATAGTAGATATTCTCCTGCCTTTTTTATCTACTAAGTAAAAACATGCCATATATCCCTTGTAATCTTCATAAGGTGCTACCCAATTACATTCAATTCTCTTTTCTTCTTTTTTATCAAGATTTATACCTTTTTTATCTGTATAAACTATATTTCCCAGATGATATATTTCTGTTATAAGTTTAGCTTTCTTTATCTTCTTGGCCTTATTATTATGCATCTGTAACTTAATAGCTATGTCATCACCTGGTGTATACATTGCTTTATCAGTACTTTCTACATATATATCAACATTTCCTGTCATGTCTTTTCCCTTTTTACTATATCCACATAGAATCATTGAAACTGCTATAACACACCATACTAATCGAAATACCTTCTTATTCATTGCATTACTCCTTTACTGAACCCATAACTATACCTGTAATCAAATACTTCTGAAGAATTGGATAAATCATTAAAAGTGGTATTACTGCAACTACTATCTTGGCTGCATTCAAATTTCTATTAGATAATTCAGTAACATTTTCGAGAGTCTGATTATTTGCACCGCTATTTAACAGTTCTTGAATATCAACATTTAGAGACTGAATGTAAGTCATAATAGGATAATCCTCAGCCTTTTGCATATATATTAATCCGCTAAAAAAATCATTCCAGCTGCCTACTATACTAAAAAGAGAAATAGTAGCAAGACAAGGTTTTGCGCATGGTATAAGTATCCTGAGCAAAATCTGATAAGGCGTAGCTCCATCCATAACTGCTGCTTCTTCTAAAGATTTTGGTATTCCCAAAAAGAAATTCATCAATAATATCACATTAAAAATTGGTAGAGCTCCTGGCAAAATCAATGCCCAGATTGTATTAAGCATTCCCAAATTTTTGACAAGAATATAAGTCGGTATCATTCCACCATTAAACAGCATCGCAAATATCAACATATTCATATATATATTTCTTGCCCAAAATTCTCCCTTACTCTTTGTAAGTGCGTACCCCATAGGAACTATTAATAACAGGTTAATTATAAGCGCAAGCACTACCCTCACTGCAGATATGGCAAAAGAACGCCAGAACTGATTATCCAAAAGGATTTTTTTATAAGCAGTAAGAGTAAAATCAACTGGTATCATACCTACTCTGTTAGCTGAGACTGCTGCACTACTACTCATAGAAATCGCCAAAATATTCATAAGCGGAAATAAGCAGCTAAGTCCTAATATCACAATTATCAAATAGATGATTGTAATCCTTATTTTCGAATGAAAACTCTTATTTTCTACCATCATACCCTCCTAAAAAATCTTCTGATCTGTTAACTTCTGCGTTAGAGAATTAGCTGATAGAAGCAGTATCATTCCAACTAATGAACGACATAAGCCAACTGCAGAACCAAAACTATACTGTCGTCCAACAAGACCTATTCTATATACATAAGTATCCAAAACATCACCTGTCTCATAGACAATAGGAGAATATAAATTGTATATCTGATCAAATCCAGCACTCAGAATACATGTAAGATTCATTGCTGTCATAAGCATGATAATTGGAAGCATACCTGGAATAGTTACATTACATACTCTTTTCCACCATGATGCACCATCCATAGTAGCCGCTTCATGGAGTCCTGGATCTATAGATGTAATCGCCGCCAGATATATAACAGAGTTATAACCAAATTCTTTCCATACATCTGTCCCTATAATCAGATGTGGGAATATCTGTGTGTTTCCCAAGAAGTTAATCTTATTAAGTCCTACTATTTCAAAAAAATGATTTATAGAACCATCAAGACTGAACATATTAGTAACAACAGCCGCCAGTACAACCCATGATAAAAAATGAGGCAGATACACTATTGTCTGAACAGTCTTTTT
>CAMJFD010000108.1 GCA_946404845.1 uncultured Butyrivibrio sp.
AAAAACATAATAAAAAATAATGTAAACAAAAACTGTGTGACTATAATTAAGTAATCACACAGTTTTTTCTTTTTTTTCGTAGTGAAAAACCCAAATTTTACTACGAGATATAAATAAAAGAGGAGATATGAAATAAAATATTCCATATATTCATGATTATCATATTTAGCGGAATGCTTATAGCATAAGTAGCATTTTTTGCGGCACGCTAAATCTAAATATGATTGACCTCATGAAATCAATTTAGGATATTACAGAAGGGAAGAAATGCATTTCTCTACTTCTTTCATATCAGCAGTTGGCTCAAAACGAGCTACTACATTACCCTGACGGTCTACTGCGAACTTAGTAAAATTCCATTTGATATCAGGATTATTTTTATAATCTTTGTCAATCTTCTTGAGCATAACACTCATAGCAAGAGCCTTAGCGCCTTTTCCAAAGCCTTCAAAGCCCTTTTGTTCCTTAAGGAACTTATATAAATCAAGCTGATTTTCGCCGTTTACATCAGATTTTTTCATCTGAGGGAACTTAGTATTGTAGTGAAGTGTACAGAATTCATGAATCTCCTCATCTGTACCAGGTGTCTGACCTGCAAACTGATTACAAGGAATATCAAGTATTTCAAATCCCTGATCGTGATAATTGTCATACATATCTTCAAGATCCTTGTACTGTGGAGTAAAGCCGCATCCTGTTGCTGTATTAACTACGAGGACTACCTTTCCTTCAAAATCTTTCATAGAAACCTGACCACCCTTAGTGTCGCTTACACAATAATCGTAAAAACCCATGATTACCTCCTGTTTATAAAAACGTATTCGTAGCATTACTGTTTTGATAATACAAATTATATTGCGCGCAATATAATTTGTCAATGGCTTTTTTGAAATTTAATTTTATCCAAGACAAAAATATAAAATATGCAAGAAAATATGTAGTTTTTACGGGTTGTATGCTAAGAAGCATATTTTTATAATTTTAAAGTGACTAAATATGTTTATTTATTAATGAAATTAAAAAGGGGTAATAGATTATGATATATGAAAAGATAAAATTAAATGAGGACGGATCTAAGGATTATGCAAATCTGGAAATGTATATACAAGAATATACTGATGAGATAGCAATAGAAGACAGACCACTTGTACTTATATGTCCAGGTGGTGGATATGAGTTTACTTCAAAAAGAGAAGCTGAACCAATCGCATTTTCATTTATGGCTAAGGGATTTCATGCAGCAGTACTATGGTATTCTGTTTTTCCGGCTCACTATCCAACTGCACTATATGAGCTTGGTAAATCTGTATCTATAATTAGAGAAAATGCAGAAAAATGGCATGTAAACCCTAATAAGATTGTTATTCTAGGATGCTCTGCAGGAGGTCACCTAGCTGCAAACTATGGATGCGAATGGAATGACGGTTTTATAGAAGATAGTATAAATAAGACAGCAGAAGAGATAAGACCAAATGGACTTATATTATGCTATCCGGTTATTACATCAGGTGTACATGCACATAGATCTTCTTTTGAAAAGCTTCTTGGAGACAGATATGATGAACTTGTAGATAAGATGTCTCTTGAAACACGTGTAAATTCTGATGTTCCACCAGTATTTATGTGGCATACATTTGAAGATGGATCAGTACCAGTAGAAAATTCATTATTATTTGCAACAGCACTCAGACAAAATAATATCAAGACAGAGCTTCATATTTTTCCAGAAGGAGGACATGGACTGTCTCTGGCAAATGAACTGACACTTAGCCAGTGGAAAAAAGAAGATGTAAAAGCAGTAACTGTTTGGATAGACCTTGCAACTACATGGTTAAAGAACTTATAATCTATGTATGAAGAATTATATTGTTTTTGATTTAGAATGGAATCAGGGAGATACCACTAGAGAAGAAGATATTGGTGGGCTTCCTTTTGAAATCGTAGAAATAGGAGCTGTAAGGCTTAACGAGAACTTTGAGAAGACAGGAGAATTTAGCAGATTAGTTAAGCCACAGGTCCACCTTGAAATGCACAAAATCACACAGAATCTGATACACCTTACCATGGAGGATTTGGCAAAAGGAGATCCTTTCGTTAATGTAGCAGAAGATTTTCTGGAGTGGTGCGGCGATGAACCAGTTTTTTGTACCTGGGGACCACTTGATCTGCCTGAGCTGCAGAGAAATATGGAATATTATAATATGGATCCACTTGCTGATGGACCACTTCCATTTTTTGATGTACAAAAGCTTTTCAGCCTTGAATATGAGAATGGAAAGCTGCGCAGGGCACTTGAATATGCAATTGATTATAAGGGACTTGATAAAGATCAGCCATTTCACAGGGCTTTGTCAGATGCCATATACACAGCGAGAATATTTACTAGTATAAGTGAGAGAATAAGACACAATTATTCTTTTGACAATTATGTAACACCTAAGGACAAAAAGCAGGAAGTACATATTGTATTTGATAATTATGCCAAGTATATCAGCAGAGAGTTTGACAGCAGAGAAGAGCTGTTATCTGATTCTGAAGTTATGAGTACCAGATGCTATATCTGCCGTAAGAATATAAGACGTAAGATCAAATGGTTTACACCTAATAATGGCAAGCACTATCTGGCAGTTGCTAATTGTGAAAAGCATGGATTTGTGAAATTCAAGATTAGAGTCAAAAAATCTGAAAACGATAAATTATATGTAGTAAAAACATCTAAATTTATAAATGAGGATGAAGTAAAAGAAATTAAGGCTAAAAAAGAAAAAAGTAAGATGCGTATGAAGCATCTTACTGATTCTAATTCTAATCATAATGTTTAAATTTGTTATGACCTTTTTTTACTTCCTTTTTTCTACGTCTCATACGTCTTCTGTCACTTCGCTGACTTGAAAAGCTGTATGATGAGAACAGGGAGTGTAGCATTATAATTGCAATTATGATAGCAGCTACAATTAGTACTATTATAAGAACAAGCTTAATGTTAATGTAAATTGTATCCTGTGAGGATGCTGGTGAAGAATCACTGGTATCCTCATTTTCTGTATCTGCAGATGTAAAGGCTGATGATGCAGCGCTTTGAATCGCATTTACATAAGCGGAGCCTACGGCAACGCCGTTATAATCATAATTAATCTTAGCGATATGCAGAGTATCCTTAGTTTCATCTTCTGTAAGATCAAATGAAACAGTGGATGTAGTACTTGTAATATCTGAAGTTTTTGGAAGAATAATGTATGAACTTTCATCTATTTCAAGGAGAGAGCTGGAGCTTCCAAAAATGTCATTTTCTGAATCAAAAAATGATGAGTCAGTTGGAATATAATTAGTTTCATTATCGGCAACGTTAACTGCCTGGAAATTACCAAAGCCGTAATCAAATAGTGTAACAGTATCTGTAAACTGCGCTGGTGACTCATCCATAAATACAACGCAGATGAGCTTCATACCATTTTGCTCTGCGCATGTTACAAGGGTTTCTCTTGCAAGATCAGTATATCCAGTCTTTCCGCCAAGGATTCCGTCATAAGCAATTTCTCCATTTATGAGTTTATGTTTGTTATTAAGATAAAAGTCATCTGGCTGGGTAGCAGTTGGAGTGAAATGATATCTTGCTGTATTACCTATTTTACTTAATAGCTCATTATCAAAAAATTCTCGAGAAATTAGAGCAAGGTCATATGCACTTGTATAGTGATTACTGTCCTGAAGACCGTTTGCATTATTGAAATGTGTATTAGTACAGCCAAGCTCTGCAGCGCGTTCATTCATAAGTTCAACAAAGTTTTCAATAGAACCTGCAACATGCTCTGCTACAGCATTTGCAGCTTCATTTGCAGAACCTACCATTATTCCATAAAGGCACTCTTCAAGACTTAGAGATTCTCCGGCATCTATACCCATGCTGGAACCATCAGCAGGAACGCTGCTGACAGCAGTCTGGGAAAAAGTAACTGTATCATCAAGAGATGCGTTTTCTACTGCAAGAAGGCAGGTAAGAATTTTGGTAGTACTTGCTGGGTAGAGTTCTTCATGGATATTTTTGGCATATAAAATAGTACCAGTATTTGCTTCCATAAGAATTGCAGCTTCTGCAGTAATAGCAGGGCCTTCTGGCCAGTCAGCAGTTTCATTGGACTGAATAGGTAAGAGCTTTCTCTCTTCAGCAGCCTGGGCATAATCAACAGTCTCTGTTGCAGATACGTTAAATGCAGATACAGATACCTGGGTAGCACACAGAATAAGAGCTGATATATATTTAAATTTATTCAAAAAAATCTTTTTATAATTCATATTTATTTCCATATAATATAGTAGTAGTTTAAGTTAGTAATTATAAAACTTATAACATCCTAATTTTATGCTAGTAAGAGCAAATGCGCAAATTTATTTTTTGTCACAGAAAAAACAAAAATATGATATAGAGTTTTCATAGTGATTGTTGTAAAATAAGCTAAAAAATGATGGGAAGAAGAAGTAATGCGTTTAAGAAATGTACCAGGCTCAAGGGAAGCTATAGCAGAAAGTACTTTTGCCTTTGAGACACCAGTTGAATATAAAGGAAAATGGAATGAAGTATTTGGAAATGATAACCCAATCCAGATAGAAGTTGGTATGGGTAAGGGCAGATTCATTATGGATATGGCCACATTAAATCCAAATATTAATTATGTAGGAATAGAGAAATTCTCAAGTGTACTTATAAGAGGAATACAAAAACAGGATGAGCTGCAGCTACCTAATGTTAAATTTATCAGAATGGAAGCAGAGCAGATATGTGATGTATTTGATAAGGGAGAGGTTGATAAGATATACCTCAATTTCTCAGATCCATGGCCTAAGGACAGACATGCCAAGAGAAGGCTTGAATCAAGAGAATTTCTTGGAAGATATAATGAGATATTAAAAAAGGACGGAAAGGTAGAATTCAAAACAGATAATACAGACTTGTTTGCATTTGCTCTTGAAGAAGTAGAACCTGCAGGATGGAAGCTTGATGCTGTTACACATGATCTTCATAATGATGCTGTCATGAATGAAGGAAATGTAATGACTGAGTATGAAGAGAAATTTTCATCAAAAGGCAATCCAATTTGTAAGTACATTATTTCCAGATGATAAAGAGATTAAAACAAAAATTGGCAATTGTCTGAAAAATATGATATTGTTAATTTAGTCTATTATACATAGATATTGTTAACTCTTTACTTGTGAATGGAAGGGAGCGATACGATGGAATACAAGTTCACAACTGAAAATTTTGAGCAGGAAGTTATAGCTAGCGACATTCCTGTGTTAGTTGATTTCTATGCTGACTGGTGCGGACCATGTAAGATGATGGGACCAGTTATAGCACAGATAGCGAATGAATATGACGGAAAACTTAAAGTAGGTAAAGTCAATGTAGATGACGAACCTGAACTCGCATCAAAGTATAATGTAATGTCTATTCCAATGATGGTAATCATTAAAAATGGTGAAGTCGCAGATAAGACAGTAGGTGCAGTTTCAAAGACTAAGTTAACGGAAATGATAGGAAAGGTGCTGGCTTAAAACCAGCATCTTTTTATTTAATAGGAGAGATATACATAAAAAGGGGATAATAATCGTGGCTGATAAAATTCTTAATATAAATGATTACAGAAAAAGAACACCCGATGAAATAGCTGATGATATTGAGATTCAGGATCCATATGATTTCCTAGATGCAGATGAAAGAGAAGAATATATCAAGAACAGAGCTATTCAGAGGCAAAAAGAAGACCAGAAGATAATTGATGCAGCAAATGGCAGGGTAAGTTCAAAACAAGACAGATATTCAGATTATGAAGATATAAATATAGAAGATAATTATGATAATAGCTATAAATCTGAATCAGAAAAAGATTTTGAAGAAGACATAGAAGAAGACATTTTTGATGAGGATAATTTTGACGAATCTGATTTTGATGAGGATGCTAACTATCCAAGAAAGCAAAAAGTACGTAAAGAAGTAAGGTCTAAGGATTCTGCTAGAAAGCCTAAACAGTCTTCGGTGAAAAAAGAGCCTGCAACAAGTCATAAAAAAGAGCATGTTAATAAAAAGAAGGAAGTTAAAGAAAAGGAAGCTTCCAGAAAATATGAGGCGGATAAAAGGGCAAAGATTAAAGCTGATTCCCAAAAGGCTAAAGAGGTAAGAAAGAAATCTAGAGAATATGAAGATGATTATGATGACGACGATATAGAGGATGAAAAGATAGAGAGATTTGTCAAAATAGCTTCCTTTATAACAGGAATAGTCATTTTGATTCTTCTTGCGATGATATTTAAAGTAAAAGTATATGATAACTATTTTGCCGCTGATCCTGATAATGCAACTAATGTTACAACAGCGAGCATAGCAGGATATACAGATGCAGATGGTACAGTTGTTACTACTACTAATGTAAACTTAAGATCAACACCAAGTACAGATAGTGATACATTTGTAGTTACACAAGTTCCAGAGGGCACAACGCTTAATAGAACAGGTGTAAGTGATGATGGCGAATGGACAAGGGTAGAATATGAAGGGCAGACCTTATATCTTGTAACCAAATATACTACAGAAGAATAATAAATAGAATAATATAAATATTAAGAATAAAAACAAAATAATAGCCTGGAGATAAGAAATAAAACTTATTTCCAGGCGTTTTAATTATGCTAATTACTGCATTTCTGATGAGAGCTGTTTTAGCTGTTCGAACAGTTCCATATCCTGTGCAGTGATTTTCAGATTTGACTGAATCTTTTCACCATTAGGTTCCTGAATAGTGATATCAATAATAGTACCTTCGTGTATTCCGTTCTGGCTCATTGCCTTTAAGAACATAGGAAATTTAGGATGTGCGTTTTGGAACTTATCCCAGAGAGAACGAAGTTCCATAATTTTCATAGGGTTGATCATAGTAATTCTCCAATTTAATTAATATTTCTTTTGTTTGATTTCATCCAGCTATAGAAATTATCCATAGCTTCTGACATATCAGAATATAGAGCTGATGTATCGTCAGCTTTTTCAAGTATAGTAGACGCATCTATACCAGTCTCCTTAGACAATATGTCTGATAGTTCATCAAAAAGAGCTGTAGTATTCATTGATAGCAGTAGCTTTTCATAAAAGTCTTTAATAGCAGAAAATAAATTAGGATATCTCTTTCTAATATATCCAAAGTCTTCTAAAATGATCGATCTGCGTTCAAGACAGAACAATAAATATACAGACTCCACTATTTGCGCCGGCTCTATCTCTTCTTCATAAGAATTTTCTTCATAATCCTCTTTTGTTGCGAAATATTCGCACAATTCCTGAAGGAAAGAATTTACCTTGCAATCTTTATATAGCTTTTGTAATTCGTCAATTTTAACATTGCTCATGAAGCAATTATAACATATACTAGAGAAAAGACTGCTAAAGAATTTTTTATAAATGCTCTGGCAGTAAGAATGGTAAATTATCAGGAGACTTGAATATGAAAATAGGTATTTTTGATTCAGGTTTCGGAGGCTTAAGTGTCCTTCACGAGGCATATCACCAGCTGCCTAATGAAGAATACTTTTTTTATGCCGACAGAAAGCATGTACCATACGGAACCAAGACTAAAGAACAGATTATAGAATATGCGGATGAGATAGCCGGATTCCTTGTAGGTAAAGGAATACAGGCGCTTGTTGTAGCGTGCAATACAGCAACTAGTGTCGCTATAGAGAATTTGCGACACAAATACAGCATTCCTATTCTGGGAATGGAGCCAGCTGTAAAGCCTGCCGTAGAAGGGACAGATGATAAGAAGATTCTGGTCATTGCAACACCTGTAACGGTCAGGGAAGATAAGCTTAAGAATCTGCTAAAAAAAGTTGATGGTGAGCATAGGGTTGACTTATTGCCACTTCCGGGACTTGTAGAATTTGCTGAAAAGGGAATATTTGATGGACAGGCAGTAAAGGAATATATGCTGCAGGAATTATCTGGATATGACCTTGATGCTTATTGTGCACTTGTACTTGGGTGCACACATTTTAATTATTTTAAGCCAGTTTACAGAGAAATTTTTGGAAATAAAATAGCGCTTGTTGATGGAAATAGAGGTACCGTGAGGCACCTTGCTGATGTTCTGTCATTGGATAATATATCTTGTGATAATAGAAATATAGAAATACAAGATATAGACGAGATGAAAGAGGTATATAAGACTACTTATTTTATTTCGGGAGATGAAATTAAGGATGAGCAGATGCTCAAGCTTATTACTAAATACCACAATAGGCTTGAATTTGTAAGGAATATTTGAAATTATTAATATTTCTCGCGAACCTTGAATTATACAAAATAATGTACTATCATTAAGGAGAAGGCACAAGATATAGTTTTTTTCTTATGTGGTAATGTATAAATTTAGATTGATATGGGAGGGGTTTCTTTGAAAATCATTAAACGTAGCGGTAAAGAAGTAGCTTTTGATGGCGAAAAAATTGTAGCAGCGATCAGAAAGGCAAATAATGAGGTTGCTGAGAGTAAGAGACTTAGTGAGGAGCAGATTCTTAAAATTGAAAAAGAAGTAGAATCAAATTGTATGAATCTCACAAGAGCTGCCAGTGTGGAAGAAATTCAGGACATGGTAGAGAATGGTCTCATGGAGTCAGGAAAATTTGAGATTGCCAGAAAATATATTACATACCGTTATAAGAGAGCTATGGTTCGTAAGTCTAATACAACAGACCAGCAGATCATGAGCCTTATCGAGTGCAATAATGAAGAAGTTAAGCAGGAGAATTCTAACAAAAATCCAACAGTTAACAGTGTACAGAGAGATTACATGGCTGGTGAAGTCAGCAGAGATATTACTCGCAGATTCTTATTACCAGAAGATGTTGTAAAAGCTCACGAAGAGGGAATTATTCATTTCCACGATTCTGACTATTTTGCTCAGCATATGCATAACTGTTGTCTCGTAAATCTTGAAGATATGCTTAACAACGGAACAGTTATATCAGAAACTATGATTGAGAGACCAAAGAGCTTTTCAACAGCATGTAATATTGCTACACAGGCAATTGCACAGATTGCAAGCTCACAGTATGGAGGTCAGAGTATAACACTTTCACATCTTGTACCATTTGTAGATGTGAGCAGACAGAAATTCAGAAGAGAAGTTAAGGCAGAATTCGAAGCTGCAGGAATGGATCCTTCTGAGACACAGATTAATGAAATCGCAGAAATGCGTGTAAAGAAAGAAATAGAGAGAGGTGTCCAGGTTATTCAGTATCAGGTAATCACACTGATGACTACAAATGGACAGGCACCATTTATAACAGTATTTATGTATCTTGATGAAGTACCAGAAGGTCAGCTTCGTGACGATCTTGCTATGGTTATTGAAGAGATGCTCAAGCAGAGAATAGTTGGTGTTAAGAATGAAAAGGGTGTTTATATCACACCAGCATTCCCTAAGCTCATTTACGTATTAGATGAAGATAATATCCATGAGGATTCAAAATATTGGTATCTTACAAAGCTTGCTGCTAAATGTACAGCAAAGAGAATGGTACCAGATTACATATCAGCCAAGAAGATGAAAGAGTACAAGAAAGGTGATGTATATCCATGTATGGGTTGCAGAAGCTTCCTGACTCAGGATGAAGTTGGTCTTGGAGAAAATGGTGCTCATAAGTACTACGGAAGATTCAATCAGGGTGTTGTAACACTTAACCTTGTTGATGTGGCCTGCTCATCAGGTAAAGATGAGAAGAAGTTCTGGCAGCTTATGGAAGAGAGAACAGAGCTGTGTAAGAAAGCACTTATGTGCAGACACAACAGACTTCTTGGAACACCAAGTGATGTTGCACCAATACTGTGGCAGTTCGGTGCACTTGCAAGACTTAAAAAGGGTGAAACAATTGATAAGCTGTTATTCAATAACTATTCAACAATTTCACTTGGATATGCAGGTCTGTGCGAATGTACTAAGTATATGAAGGGCGTATCACATACAGATCCTAACGGAAAAGAATTTGCATTAAAGGTAATGCAGTTCATGAATGATAAGTGTGCAGCCTGGAGAGCTGAAACGAATATTTCATTCAGTCTGTATGGAACACCACTTGAATCAACAACTTACAAGTTCTCTAAATGTCTTCAGAAGAGATTTGGTAAGATTGAAGGCGTTACAGATAAGAACTATATAACAAATAGCTATCATGTACATGTAACAGAAGAGATTGATGCATTTACTAAGCTCAAATTTGAGTCCGAGTTCCAGGCATTATCTCCAGGTGGAGCTATTAGTTATGTAGAAGTACCAAACATGAACAACAATATTGATGCTGTACTGTCAGTAATGCAGTATATCTATGACAATATCATGTATGCTGAGCTTAATACTAAGAGCGACTATTGTCAGTGCTGTGGTTACAATGGACAGATTGAAATTGTAACAGATACAGATGGTAAGCTTGTTTGGGAATGTCCAAATTGTGGTAACAAGGATCAGTCCAAGATGAATGTTGCTAGACGTACATGTGGATACATCGGAACACAGTATTGGAACCAGGGTAGAACCCAGGAAATCAAAGAAAGAGTATTACACCTATAATTAAAACTAGGTGGGGAGTATGTTCACATAGGGGTAGAAAGACCGGAAGAAATATCCGGTCTTTCTTGCACTATAAGAATGTAGAGGGATATATATGTATTACGGTGAGATCAAAGAAGTAGATATAGCAAATGGAGTTGGCGTAAGAGTATCGCTGTTTGTATCTGGATGCACGCATCATTGCAAAGGCTGCTTTAATGAGATGACTTGGGATTTCAAATATGGAAATCCTTTTACAAAGGTAGAAGAAGATAAAATTATAGAGCTGTTAAGACCTGCATATGTGCAGGGATTTACAATTCTTGGAGGAGAACCTATGGAGCCAGCCAATCAGGCTGTACTGCGTCCATTCCTTGAAAGGATTAAGCAGGAACTTCCAGAAAAGAGCATATGGGTTTATTCAGGATATACATGGGAAGAACTGACTAATCCTGATTATAAGAGAGCTCATACAGAAGATACAATGCCAATGCTCGAGATGCTGGATATATTGGTAGATGGCGAATTTATGATGGCCAAAAAGAATCTGTCACTAAGATTTAGAGGCAGTGAGAATCAGAGAATAATAGATGTCAGAAAGAGCCTTACACTTAAAAAGGTAGTCTTATCTGAGTACAATACATAATTAAAATATAAAAACAAAAAAGACAGGTGGCGTCCTGTCTTTTTTGTTTTTTATTAGAGGTTTTATATTTGGAAATACGTTATGGCGAACGTAAATCACCTATTTAATTCACTTCCCATTGAACCTGATTTGTGATTCTTGATAAGACTATCAATTTCACGAAGGTCACTAGCAGGAAGATCTCCAGGGATGGTGTTCTTGACACTTGATGTAGCATTACCGTATTCAAGTGCTTTTTGAGCATCATCATATTTAAGAAATCCATACAGTGCACCGGCACAATAAGCATCACCGGAACCTATTCTGTCTATAACATCAATGTCTGAATAAGGCTTCTCTGTATAGAATGTATCTGTCTTTGCGTCATAAATTGTTGATGTGAAGTTATGCTTTCTAGGGCTTATAACTTCTCTCTGAGTAGTGCAAACCTTAGTGATTGGATATTCAACAGTATAGCTTCTCATGATATCTTCAAGAGTTCCT
>CAMJFD010000109.1 GCA_946404845.1 uncultured Butyrivibrio sp.
CTTTTCCCTCCGTGGTAATTATACAATAAACTATGACGTAACGTTAGGGTCAATAACTTTTTATTGATTTTTATTATATTGCTCAGAAACATATTTAACTGGAGTATAGTAATGCTCAACCGCATGAGTTTAACTGTAGTTGAGTTTTAGTTTACTATCATTTTGTGGCACTTTCGTGGGAGAATAGGAGGTGTTTTCATAATGATTACTCTATTGTGCTTTTTCTTATTTTGCTACATCATGTTGCAAAATTAAAAATGAGGTCGCAATTTGCGACCTCAAGTGTTGGCTTATTAGTTAACTTTTTCATGTCTTATCCATAGCAAAAAATGGTGTGGGACACCCACACCGTATCGTTGGACCCGGGTCTTACGACCAGCCCCAGTAGCGTCACGCACTACCTTTGTATAAGTATATTAGTACAGACTTTAAAGTAAAACAATGGATTTTACGAAATTTTTATTACCAATAGTATGCACGAGGAGCGTATATGGCAAGAACAAATATTAGAATTGTTAAATTTTATGATGGTAGTAGAACAGCTAAGGAAGTTATGAATGATGCAATCGCTTCAAAAGTCAGAAAAAAGTGGATAGAAGTCCTAATCTAAAGAGGTGGATTAAAAAGCATAGGTAGTGTATGTTTATTAATGCAAGAGTCTAAATGGTACAGTATAGTTCCTGGGATTGGAGCAATTGCTGCTCCAAAACTGGAAGACGTTATGCGAAGAGAAGGATTATTAAAGTAGTTTTATTACATAAAAAAATATTGTAGATGAGGTAGAATATGGAAGTATCAAAAAGAGATTGGAAATTATTTAGAGAGAAGATTGGTGGATGGCAGGAAGACTATATGGATAGACTCTGCCAAGAGTATATCAATCTCCTCAAGAGTACGGATAAACATCCCTCAGAAAAGTTCTGGGAGCTGGAGGAAAGAATATATAAAGATAAAAAGACGCCTGGGGTTCGTCTAGAACTCAGAAAAGGTGACGTCTATTGGGATATTGCAAAGCTGATTCATGACAAGGTAATCACTTTCGATGATCTGGATGATTTTAGTGATGATTTGAAAGAAGCAGTGAAGCTGATATTAAGATATTAGGTAGTAGAAAACGGATTATGGTAAAGTTAGTTTTACTGGATGATGTTCTAATGGTTTAAATGTTTTTTCCATGTCAAATACATTCTATGTTAGAATATTTAATTGTGATTATAAAAAGAGAGGCATAGATGTATGAAAGAGAAGAAAAAACGTGCCAGCTTTTCTTCAAAGTTGGGATTTGTATTGTCTGCAGCAGGTTCTGCTGTTGGACTTGGTAATATATGGAGATTTCCATATCTTGCAGCAAAATATGGTGGAGGAATATTCCTGCTCGTATATTTGATTCTGGTTGTAACCTTTGGATATACAATGATTGTTGCAGAGACAGCACTTGGCCGAATGACTCACAAGAGTCCTGTTGGCGCTTACAAGCATTTTAAAAAGGAACCTGGATTCTTAAAATTCGGAGGTTGGATAAATGCTATTATTCCACTTCTTATTGTTCCATATTATTCAGTAATTGGTGGATGGGTTCTTAAATATCTGTTTGGATATCTTACTAGCGATATAAGTGTAATAGCTTCTGAAAACTATTTTTCAGATTTTATAGCTAATGGACCAAGCGTTGAAATGTGGTTTTTGATATTCACAGTAATAGTTGTGGTTATCATCTACATGGGCGTTCAAAATGGTATTGAAAGGGTATCTAAGTTCATGATGCCTATACTTGTTATTTTGGCCATTTTTATCGCTATATATTCAGTAACAAGGCCAGGCGCTATAGAAGGCGTTAAGTATTTCCTGATTCCTAATCCTGATAATTTCTCATGGATGACGGTCGTGGCAGCAATGGGACAGATGTTCTATTCACTGTCAATTGCTATGGGTATTCTGGTTACATTTGGTTCATATATGAAGGATGATATGTCTATAGAGGGTGCAACATCTAATGTTGAACTGTTTGATACAGGTATTGCTATACTGGCAGGTCTTATGATCATCCCTGCAGTATTCTCATTCTCAGGCGGAGATCCTACAGTTCTGAATAAGGGACCAGCGCTTATGTTTGTTACAATGCCTAACATATTTGCATCAATGGGACTTGGAAGACCTGCGGGTATTATGTTCTTCCTGCTTGTATTTTTTGCAGCTATGACAAGCGCTATTGCTCTTGCAGAAAGTGTAGTTTCTACATTTGAAGATGAGCTTCATTTTAGCCGTAAGAAATCTGCAATTATCCTTGCTATATTCATGGTAGTTTTGGGTTCACTTAGTTCTCTTGGATATGGACCACTTGCTGATATTACTATTTTCAAGATGCAGTTTTTGGATTTCTTTGATTTCCTTACAAATAGCGTGATGATGCCACTTGCAGCTATGGCAACATGTCTTCTTGTAATTAGAATAATTACAGTAGAAAAACTTGCTGATGAAGTTACCAAAAACGGAGCTCCATTTAAGAGAAAAGCAATATTTAATTTTATGATTAAATATTTATGTCCATTCTTTGTTGCAATAATACTATTTAGTTCTATTGCAAGTATCCTTGGATGGATTACAATCTAATCAATTAGTTACCAAAACTTTATGGAGAATTATGATAATTAATACAGGACAGCGCACGGATATACCTGCCTTTTATTCAGAGTGGTTTGCAAACCGCTTGAAAGAAGGCTATGTGTGTGTTAGAAACCCGTTCAATCCTGAGCAGGTAAGTAAATATAGATTAGACCCATCGGTGGTGGATATAATAGGTTTTTGTACTAAAAATCCAGCGCCGATGTTTGCGTACATGGATCTATTAAAGGATTATGGACAGTACTGGTTTGTGACGCTTACTTCTTATGGTCGTGATATAGAGCCAATGGTCCCTGACAAACATAAGATAATAGAAGACTTTCAGAAACTGTCAGAAATAGTAGGGATAAACTCCATAGGATGGCGATATGATCCAATATTTATATCTGACAGGTATACAATAGATTATCATTTAAAAGCCTTCAGACAGATAGCAGAATCGTTTTCTGGATACACACAGACTGTAGTAATAAGCTTTATAGATTTGTATCAGAAAGTTAAGCGCAACTTTCCTGAAGCACAGGAAGTATCAAGGCAGGATGCTATTTATATTGGAAAAGAAATGATAGAAATAGCAAGAGAAAATGGAATGGTTGTAAAACCTTGTGCGGAAGGAGACTTTTTATCTCAGTATGGCGCTGACTGTTCAGGGTGTATGACTATTGCAGATTACGAAAAAGCTATTGGACAAAGGCTTATAGTTCCCAAACGTAAGAATAACCGCCTGGAGTGTTCATGCTACATAGCGTGTGATATAGGAGCTTATGATTCATGTATGCATTTGTGCAAATATTGTTATGCCAATAATGACAGAGAAAAAGTAATAGCTAATTATAAAGCTCATGATGTTAATTCTCCATTTCTTATTGGGGGATGTCGTGACGGAGATATTGTTCATGAAGTTACCCAAAAATCCTGGATTGACAATCAAATAAGTCTGAATTTATTTTGAAAAAATACGCATTATTTTTTGATAGAAGATAACTACCCTTATAACTACCCTTGAGTGCGAAACACAGTAAATATCTGTGCTCCGCACTTTTTGTATATGTATAGAAAAAAGTGCGTAAAATGAAGGTTTTTGCCATATAAATATTGCAAAAAATTCTATTTTGAAATAAAATTTCAATTACTACCCTTTAAGTTGAAAAAATATAACTTGATGTAAATTAATGCTCGAAAATGTAATAAAAGAACTACAAAATTGCGTAAAATGTACTAAAAATAGATGTTTGAAAATCGGAATTATGCTATCGATATTCTTAAAAAAATTGATATAAATTAACCGCAAACCCTTGATTTTCGTACGGTAACGTTATATATTGTGATGGGTAGTTTTTAATTTTTTTATAACGCAGTTATAAGGAGCGGAGGAAAAGAATATGAAAATGGGGATGATTAAAAGGATATTGGTATGTGCCCTATCGGTTTCTTTACTAATGGGTAGTTTTAATTCAACCAGTTTTAACACATATGCTACCGAAGAAGGTGTATGTGAAGAAGTATTGAGTACAGGTCTTTCAGACCAGAGTGTGGGAGCCGATCTGGAAGAGGAAACATCTGATGATCTTACTACAGAGGGTAGTGGTGAGAATGAATCTTCAGAAAATGTTAATGAAGAGCCTGTATCAGTAGTATCAGATGATGCAGGTGCAGAATCTGCAAGCGATACTGAGTCAACTGAAGCTGCTACAGAAGTTACAGAGGGTACTGAGAGTACAGAAGCTACAAGTGATGCTACAGTAGCAGGAAGTGCTGATACGGATGTTGTTCAGGATACTACAGATGTAAGTGCAGTAGCTGAAAGTACTACAACAGATGCTTCTACTGATGCTGATTCAGAAGAGAATCTTGCAGATGTAGCAGACAGCGCTTCAACAGATACTAGTGTCGAAGATATTGAGATTGAGAGTGATGCTATTTTGACAACAGAAACGCTGGATTCATTTGACAATTCAAGTAGAGATCTTAAGGATTATCTCGTAAGTGCCAAAATAGATACTACTACTGATGAAAATGGCAAATATGTAATATCAGTTGGTGCTGAGTACAGTGTATATCTTAAGTTTGAAGAGACTAAGGATAATCAGTTTCCAATTACAGGAAGCATGACATATGAACTGCCAGAGGGATTTGAAAGTGTGTATCTTAAATCAGATGAAGTAATAATAACAATATCTGATTCATCTTCAGGTGAAAAAATCTCAGTTCCAGGAAATAAGTTTTCTGTAAATGATGGAATTCTTACTTTTACATGGAATACAGAAGATAGTAATTTCCAGGCAATTGCTGATTGTGGAAATGTAGCATTTGGCCTTGGATTTACAGGTAAATTTGATGGGACAACTACAGAAATCAGTTTTTCTGATGGAATTGTAAAAGATATTGTTATAGATGATGAGCCAGAAATAGCTATTTCAAAGAGTGTCAGCTTTGATAAAAATACATTAACAGCTACATATAAAGTTGTAGTTACATCTACTAATATTAATACAAATGTAGTAGTAACAGATAGTATGGAGGGTTCAGCCCTTATTTATCAGAATGATGTTACATATTCTGGTAATAGTACTACCCCAACGGGTGGAAGTGAAGGAAATGGATTTAAATTCACATTCCCATCCATGAAAAATAATGAAAAAATAACATTTAAATATACAGCAAAGCTGGATACTACTAAATTAGATCTGTCAGCTAATAGTGGAAGAACTACTTATGATGAGACTAAAAACACAGCAACAGTAGTAACAGATTATGAGCCAGATGGACAAAGCGTAACAAAGTCATTTAGTAACTATACTTATTCAACCATTACTAAATCTAATGGTGTTCAAACAGGTATAGATACTGTTACATGGACTATTACTGCCAACAAAGAACAGATAGCATCTCTTGCAGGAACAACAATTACAGATAAGATTGCTGATAGTTCTAAAGGTTATCTTGAATATTCAGGTGACGGTATAGAGATTACTGTTACTAAAGAAGATGGAACTACAGAAGTCAGAAATGTTTCCTGGGACCAGGTTGGTATGACTGGAAAAGGCGATTATGACTGGGAATACACTGTTCCGGATACAGATGGTAAGTATAAATATGTAATTAAATATACAACAAGCACAGATGCAAGCTCTCTTCTTGGTACTAAGACATTATATAATTATGTATATGGAGAAGTTGGTAATTATAGAGGAAGCTATACATTGACACCAGGCGGAACAGAGGTATCTGTTAGTAAGACACATCTTGATTTTGATGCTTCCGAAGTTACATGGAAGATATCAATAGTACTTCCTGCAAACAAGGAATATACATATGGTGTTCTGTGGGATTACTACCCAAGTTGTTCTAGTACTTATTATGACTCTTTTGGAGAACTTGTAAGTGTAGATGGATTACTTGACGGAGAATCATATAGTATAGATACATCAAGTTCAAAGCAGTTTATTATAAGATTCTATAAGGATGAAAAGCAAAGTAGAGGCTTTATTACAACAGATACAGACAGAACTATTACTGTTACATACAAATCTAAAATCAACGAAGACTGGCTTGAAAAATCAAAGACAGATAGTTCACTTCTGACTCATACTAATAAGGCAAAGGTTACTATCAATTCTACAACTCTTACATGCAGTGATTCAGTAACACCAAAAACTGAGTCTCTTAAGAAGAGTTATATACCAGAAGAATCAGGTACAGTTACAATTGATGGAGTTGCATATCCATACTTTAAATATAATGTTGTTATAAGCGGTAATATAGAGGACACATTTACTATTTCTGATGAGTTTGATACAAATTATCTGAGATTATATACAGAGTCTGCTGAAAGTGACAGCCTTATGGTATACGGCGGAGATAATAATAGCCAGACTGTAGAGGGTACAAAAGCTACTTATGTAGTGACAGATAACGGAGTTGAATTTACAGGAAATGCAATAGATGGATGTACATATTATAAACTTGTATATTATCTGATAGCCAAAGATGCTACTGCACTTGGCAAGCTGACAGATGCAGCTTATGCATCTGATAACAGTACATATACACTGACTAATACAGCTACATATGAAGACTGCAGTGATACAGTAACAGCAGATTATACTAGTGAAGTTCTGACCAAGGAACTTATAAATGCTGATGAGATTAGTTCAAATAACAGAGTTGCCAAGTATTCTATTACATTTAATCCATATGGCAAGACTCTTAATAATGGTGAGAATATCACTGTTACAGATACATTTTCTGATAATCTGAATATCTTATATAACACAGTAGAATTCAGTAATGAAGATGCAATAGTTAAGTATTATGTAAAGGGTAATACAGCAACATTTGAAGTAAAAGATGCTACACCAGTTACAATTACATACAGTGCAATAATAATAGGTACTGGTGAACAGACAATAACAAACTCAGTAACAGCACTCGGTTACACACAGAGCGTAGATAAATCAGAAGTATTCAGCTCAGAAGGAACAGGTAGTGGAGATTCAATTTCTATAAATGTACTTAAATGTGAAACTGGTGATATGAATAAGAAGCTTGCTGGTGCCAAGTTCAGATTATATGAAGCAGATGGAGATGTTCCTGTTTACTTCAATGATGATTCAGATGCTATATTTGTAACAGATGAAGAAGGTCTGACAACAATTGGCGGAAGTGGAAGCGGATTAACACTGTATGAAAATGTTAAGTATTATCTGGTAGAAACAGAAGCTCCTGCAGGTTATGTGAAGAGCACTCAGAAGTGGTACTTTACAATTACTAAGGATAATACTCTTGTAGATACAGACAATTACATTTATCCTGTAGGTTATACAATGAGAATTACTAATTCTCCAGATACTGATAATACAACAGATAATGATGACAGTAGTGATGATAGCAGTAACAATAGTTCTACTGAAGATGAAAACCCTACAGTAGATACACCAGATGCTACTTCTGAAGAAAATCAGAATGATTCAGCGTCAGATGAGGGAAGCTCAGAAGATACTGATTCCAAGAAAGAAGATTCAGAAGAAGATGATGATGATACAGAAAATGACAGCGCAAATGATTCTGGTGATACAAATGACAACAGTTCATCTAATGGATCTGGAAGTACAGATTCTACGGCTGTAAATAACAGCGGACAGCTGCCAGATGTACTCGGCTCAGCCAGAAAGCTTCCTGATGTACTTGGAGCAAGAAGAGCCAATACTTCAGATGAAACTAATGTGGGTCAGAGAGTTGTATTTATGGCTATAGCGGTAGGCGGAGCAGCATTACTGTTAATGGCTGGAAGAAAAAAGAAGAAAAAGCGTAAATAAAGATAAAAGTTATAAATGATTATAGACCTGTAACAGACTTGTTCTGTTACAGGTCTTTCTATTTAAAAGATAGTAAATATAAAACTGATACAATATTTATTTAATCTTAATTGAACATATCTGTACATAAGTGGTACAATGTAATAACAATTTTTCGTAATTTGAAAGGAATAAAGATGGGAATAGTTGTTATCGGTGCGGTATTTGTAGATATTAAAGGATATCCTTTGATGCAATATATACCAGGTGGTAGAAATGTAGGAAGAGTTTGCCAGGTTCATGGAGGTGTCAGCCGTAATATAGCTGAGGATATTGCTAATATCGAACTTAGGCCAACATTTATAAGTGTTGTTGATGATAGCGGAATCAGTACAGATGTAATAGACAAGCTCAACAATCATAAGGTAAATACTAATTATATTAAGAGAGCCAAAAATGGACTTGGAACATGGCTTGCGGTTTTTGATAATTCAGGTGATGTTGTAGCATCTATATCTAACAGACCAGATCTGGATGAGATATTAAATACTCTTAATGAGCAGGGAGATGAAATCTTCAAGGATGCAGACAGCATAATCATAGAATTTGATATGGACAAAGAGATAATCAAGAAAGTATTTGCTCTTGCTCAGAAATATGACAAAAAAGTATATGTTGTAGTTACTAATATGACTATCGCAGTAGAGAGAAGAGACCTACTTAAGAATTCATCATGTTTTGTATGCAATCAGCAGGAAGCTGGAATCTTCTTTTCAGATAACTATGATGATAAGACACCAGAGGAAATGAGAGAGATACTCGTTACTAAATTAAAGACAGCTCAGATTTCCAATATGGTAGTTACAATGGGAGGACTTGGTTCTGTATATGCTACAGAAGATGGAGAATCTGGATATGTTCCTTCCAAGTCAGTATCTGTTATAGATACAACAGGAGCAGGAGATGCATTTTTTGCAGGTGTTGCAATAGGGCTTACATATGGTAAGGATTTAAAAGAGTCTTGCGAAATTGGAACAAGAATAGCTGCATCTGTTATAGTTACTAAAGAGAATGTATGTCCAAGATTCCTTCCTGAAGAATTTGGAATTGAATCTCCTAAGAAATAATAAAAAGAGACTGTGTACTAATTAATTCAAATAATTAGTAACAGTCTTTTTTATTTATCAGTTATTTAATTACTAAGTTCTCTGTCTTTGGCCATAAAGAAGAGAGCAATTGTATCAGGCCCTACATGTGAACCTGTACAGTAATCGTATGAAGTATTTATAAAATCTCTTACCTTTATTTTGGACTGTATCATATCCATTACAGCCTGTGAGTCTTCATAAGCGTCAGCGTGCGCTATACCTACAATCTGGTTTTCCGGATCTTCAATATTATTTATTACAAGGTTTGCCAGCTCTTTAAGAGCTGCTTTTCTACCTCTGCATTTTTTGAACTGTACTATATATCCGTCGCTATTACCGCGCAGAATTGGTTTGATACTTAAGACATCACCAACAAATGCTGTTACGCCGTGAACTCTTCCGGTACGTGACAGATATTTAAGGTCCCCAACAGTGAATACACCATTCATCTTAAGAGGATAGGATTCAAGAGTATCTGCAACTTCATCAATATCTTTGCCTTCAGCACGCATCTCGCTGGCATAAATAGCAAGGATTCCCTGTGCTAGTGAAGCATTTAATGAATCTATCATGCGAATCTTTCTGCCAGTACCAGCCTGTTCCATGGCTGATTCAGCAGCTATTCTAGCTGAATTGTAGTTACCACTTATATTTTTACTAAGAGAGAAATACAAAACATCGTAGCCGCTTTGCAGAGCATTTAAAAAGAATTCCTCGAAACGTCCGCTGCTTATAAGGCCTGTCTTTACATCAGCGCCTTTTCGTATAGCGTCGTAGTATTCCTTGCCTTTTTGTCTTTCTTCTTCCATTGTAAGATTTGGTTCGTAACAGGTTAACTCTTTTCCATTTACAAGATTAATAAAAGATATAACTTTGATGTCGTACTTTTTTGCAATTTCAGCTGGTAGATTTGCAGCTGAATCTACTAATATTTGAAACATATTTTACCCTCAATAAATCATAATTATTAAATTCGATATGTATTATAGCATCCTTTGAAGAATAAATACAAATAATGTATCTACTTAACCATAACGAAAAGACTATACCCATATTTTTTCGTAAGTAGCGTTAAGTTTACTTAAAAAGTTTCGCATAAACGATATAGCAACATAATTAAAATCATAAATAAACAATATTTTAGATAAATCTAAAATGATTTAGACAAAATATACAACAAATTCTATAAAAAGGTTGATTTTTCCGTCAATATGAGGTATATTTAAATTACGAAAACGTTTAAGGGAATGCAATTCCAATAGAGGGGGATAATCTAATGGGACGCAAGATGGTATCACTTAAAGATATCTCCGTAGCTTGTGGCGTTTCAATTGCAACTGTCAGTAAGGCATTAAATGATCACAATGATATCGGGCAGGAAACAAAAATTCATATAAGACAGGTTGCTGAAAAGATGGGATATTTTCCGAATTCTGCAGCACTTGCACTTAAAACAAACAGGACAAATAATTTGGGAGTTCTGTTTGTAGATGAAGCCAGAAGCGGACTTACACACGATTTCTACGCACATGTTCTTGATAGCTTTAAAAGAGCAGCAGAGAACAAAGGGTTCGATATAACATTTATAAATAGTAACAAAAAGAGGGAGAACTGGATGAGCTATATGGCTCATGCAAGGTACAGAGGATTTGATGGAATCGTAATAGCTTGTGTGAATTTTGAAGATCCGGATGTGGATGAGCTGATAAAGGGAAACATACCAGTAGTTACTATTGATCATGTATTCAATAACAGGATTGCAATCGTTTCAGATAACATAAAAGGCATGAGAGACATAATGGAATATGTATATAAGATGGGGCATCGCAAGATAGCATATATACATGGAATGATGTCATCGGTTACAAATGCCAGGTTATCAAGCTTTTATAAGACGGCAGAGGAACTCGGGATACATATTCCGGAAGAATATGTCAAAGAGGCCGCATATAGAGATACAGATGCAACTTATCTTAGAACCAAAGAATTATTAGAGTTAAAAGACAGACCTACATGCATATTGTTTCCTGATGATTTTGCATCAATTGGAGGAATCAATGCAATTAGAGAGAAGGGTATGAGAATACCAGAGGATATATCGGTAGTTGGGTATGATGGTATACCGATAGCATCCAAGCTGGTACCAAGACTTACAACTATAGAACAGGATACTGAAAGTCTTGGAAGATTGGCGGCATGCAAGCTGATTGATCTGGTCACAAGGCCGAAAACAACACTTATAGAACAGACAATAGTAGAGGGTAAGCTGTTCATTGGTGATTCGGTTGCCAAGATAGAATCTTGATGGGTCAAAACCGTAGAGATAAATATTACTTGTTTTTTACTAGAAAATAATAAGCGGGATCGGAGGTAAAAAGGGGTTATGAAAGAGTTCTTGCATAACACATGGAAACACAGAGCACATGTAATAATGGCGCTCCCAACATTCTTAATTCTGTTCTTCATTATGTATGTACCTATGGC
>CAMJFD010000110.1 GCA_946404845.1 uncultured Butyrivibrio sp.
TAAAGCGAGTAGATGACTGTTTTATCGCATGGAGGGGTGTGGGAAGTTTTTGTAACTAATATTTAAAATAAAAAGACTATGTATTCGATAAGAGTACATAGTCTTTTTAGTCGGAGTGACGTGACTTGAACACGCGGCCTCTACTTCCCTAAAGTAGCGCGCTACCAACTGCGCTACACCCCGGCAGTTCTAATAATTATATTATGAAGGTCTAAATTCATGCAAGTAGAAAAAAGGTATGTAAACTTATATATTTTGTACGATTATTTAGATATAATAAAATAGCTTATATAATGAAAAGACTTCATATTTGAAAGTGAGATATTTAATTATAAATGAATAATAATAACTATTTAAGTATTGGAATACTGGCACATGTTGATGCAGGTAAGACAACTCTGTCAGAGAGTATCCTGTTTGCAACTGGAGCTATCAGAAATGCAGGAAGGGTAGATCATGGAGATGCCTTCCTTGATACGTTTGAGCTGGAAAAAAACAGGGGTATAACGATTTTTTCCAAGCAGGCAATATTTGAGCTTGGTGATAAAAAGGTAACACTACTCGATACACCAGGACATGCAGATTTTTCTCCAGAGATGGAGAGGACTCTTCAGGTTCTGGATTATGCTGTTCTTGTTATAAGTGCAGCAGATGGTGTTACAGGGCAGGTATTAGTACTTTGGAAGCTTCTTCAGCACTATGGTGTACCTGTATTTATCTTTGTAAATAAAATGGATCAGCCAGGAAATGATAAGGAATTTATTTTGCAGAAGCTAAGAGAGAGCCTTTCTGATCATATAGTAGATTTTGCATCTGATATGAATTCTGATGAAATTCAGGAAGAACTGGCAGTTTGCGATGACGAGCTGTTAGAAGCATTTTTTGAAGGAGTTAAGGTAAGAGAGGATCAGATAAGAGAGCTGATATCATCCAGAAAGCTGTTTCCTTGTATGTTTGGATCTGCTCTTCGAAATGAAGGTGTAGATGCATTTCTTGAGATACTTGAGAGATATAGTAAGACTCCAGAATATGCAGACGAGTTTGGTGCCAGAGTATTTAAGATATCAAGAGATAATGGAACCAGATTGTCATGGCTTAAAATAACTGGAGGTGCTTTACAGGCCAAGCAGATAGTTGATTTGGAAAAAGATGGCGAGAAGATACAGGAAAAAGTTGATCAGCTGAGAATTTATTCTGGTAGTAAATTTGAGGCCGTACCAGTTGCTACAGCTGGTCAGATAGTGGCTGTAACAGGTCTTACAGGAACCTATTCTGGGCAGGGACTTGGAATACAGGACAGCGCGCACCAGGAAATATTACAGCCTGTCCTTAATTGTAAGATTATTTTCCCTGAAGGGACTGATCTGTTAAAGGCATATAGGGATCTGTCTGCGTTATGCGAAGAGGAGCCTATGCTCAAAGTCACCAATAATGCTGAAACAGGTGAGATACATGCTCAGGTAATGGGACAGGTTCAGATTGAGATATTAAAATCTCTTATCAAGGACCGTTTTGGAATGGATGTAACATTTGGCCCTGGCAGCATTGTATATAAAGAGACTATAAGAAATACAGTTGAAGGCGTTGGACATTTTGAACCTTTAAGACATTATGCAGAAGTACATCTTAAGATGGAACCAGGAGAGCCTGGAAGTGGTATGGTATTTGAAGCAGACTGTCCACTTGATGAACTGGACAGGAACTGGCAGAGACTAATTCTGACTCATTTGGGAGAAAAAAAGCATGTTGGTGTTCTGACAGGTTCTGAAATAACAGATATGAAAATCACTCTTATCGCTGGAAGAGCACATAATAAGCATACTGAAGGCGGTGACTTCAGAGAAGCTACATACAGGGCAGTAAGACAAGGTCTTATGATGGCAGAGAGTATTCTCTTAGAGCCTGTATATGATTATAGGATAGAACTACCTACTGATGGGCTTGGAAGAGCTCTTACTGACATTAAACGAATGAATGGTACGACTAATCAGCCGGATATGGTTGATGGAATCAGTATTATAGAAGGTACTGTTCCAGCTGCATGTCTTGGAAATTACGCAGAAGAGCTTGCTTCATATACTAGAGGTGAAGGGCATATATTTTGTACTCTAAAGGGATATGAGCCATGTCATAATGCTGAGGAAGTTATAACAGAGAGAGGATACTATCCAGAATTTGATATGGATAATCCTGCTGCATCAGTTTTTTGTTCACATGGAGCGGGTACAGTTGTGCCATGGGATCTTGTAAGAGATTATATGCATATAGATACAGGATGGAGACCAGAAGGACAGCAGGATATAGAGACAGATTTGGATTATGAGAATCTTGAAACATTCAAGGCCAGAAATAAGTCTGATGCTCCTGATAATAGGACTTTCAAAGAGAAGGAAAAAGATTTTTATGCAGCTCAAAATGAACTTGATGCTATTTTTGAAAGGACTTATGGTCCTATAAAGCGTAAGGATCTGGGTGGAGACCTTGAATCAAGGACTATTAGTGAAAAGCCAAAGCCTAAATACAGGGCTCCAAAGCCATATGAAGAGCAGAAGCAGTATCTTCTGGTTGATGGATACAATATTATATATGCATCAGAAAAACTCTCAGAACTAGCCAGAAAGGATATGAAGGCTGCAAGGGACAGTCTTATGGATACACTTTCCAATTTCCAGGGAATAAGACGTGAGCATGTAATATTGGTATTTGATGCGTACAGAGTTGCGGGCGGTGTAGAGAAGGTTCTTAAATACAACAATATAGATGTTGTTTTTACCCAAGAGGCAGAAACAGCTGATCAGTATATTGAAAAGGCAGCTCATGAAATAAGTAAGAAGTATCAGGTAACTGTTGCAACTTCAGATGCTGTTGAACAGGTAATAATATTTGGCGGAGGTGCTATCAGAATGTCTGCAAAGGAGTTCTGGGCTGAGATAGAGGCTACAGAAAATGATATCAGAGAAAAGATTAATAAAACTTTTATTGAATTCTAGAAAGTAAGGGTATATAATTCTTTTCTAATCAGAGTAAAACAGTAGGAATTGTTTTTTGTGGTTATTACCATATTTTTTTAAAGATTTTTATTGTATACTACTTGTTGTAAACAGAGATTATTATTTATAGTTATATCAGGACAGGAGTGAAGAGATGAGTACATTAAAGGATTTATTTTTTGGTAATGAAGAAGAGCAGGTAGCAACAGCTACAGAAAATACAGAGACAGCACAGGATACTGCTTCTAATGGAATGATTACAGCAGATATGCTTGTAGGTGATATTATCATGAAGCACCCACTTGCAGCTCAGTTCCTTATGGAATGCGGTATGGGATGTATCTATTGTCCATCATCACAGATGGAATCACTTGCAGAAGCTTGCATGGTTCATGGAATTGATGGAGGAGAGATTACAGAAGCTCTTAATGATTTCCTTTCTAAGCATGAAGGAAACTAATAGATATCTGTAGTTCGTAATATAAATATATCGATTTATCAGGGAGATCATACATTTTGTATGGTCTTCTTTTTTTATTGAATAGGAAATTACTTTCCTATTCAATAAAAAACACTCCGTGCAGGATGCGCACTCGCGCGAAGTGTAAATGCTGCAAAAATGCAGCCGCGCTCGGCGCGAGAATGTCGCTAGCGACATTCTTTGTTCTTTAATTAGGAAGCAGCTTCGCAAATTTCCTAAAATAAAGATGCATAATAAATGATTTACTGATAAAATATAGATGAATGGGGGATAAGTCATGATGAAAGAAGTTATCGTAAAGGCAGTAATGACTTCTGCTATTGTGGGGACAATGATTCTGTCAGGGGCAGGAAGTTATTTCATTCAAAACATTTCTATTTCTAATGTAAGATCCAATATTGTAAATGAATATGTACAGGCGGCATATAAATATTCTGCACCTACATTAAATAGTGCAACAGTTGGTGATGGTAAAGTAGTCCTAAAATGGACTAAGTCCAGTAACAGCAATTATTATCAGATATGGCGCAGAATTAATGGTGGCGACTGGGCTAAATTAAATATCACATCAGGAACAACATACTCTGATACCTCTGTTGAATCAGGTAATACATATACGTATTCTCTGCAGTATGTAAGTTCCAAGAGTTCATCAGCTACTGAATTATCTGATTATGATCATACAGGAATAACTGTATATTATATTGACCAGCCAGAAGTTACATCGATAAGTAATACCTATAAGGGCGTTAAGATCAAGTGGAATGCTGTAGATGGATGTTCAGGATATAATATATACAGAAGATATGGTACTCAGCCTTCATATACCAAAATAAAAACAATTACTTCACAGAGTAAAACATCCTTTATAGATAAAGACGCTCCAAAGGAAGGACGTAAATATTATTATGTTGTAACAGCTTATGATAGTACTGCTGAGTCTGTAATGGATACAGTAAGCAGTATAGTCAGAATAGTTCAGAGTAAGGTACAGTTCAAGGTCAAATACGGACAGTCTGAAGCCAGAAAGATGCTAAAGCTTGTTAATAATTTTAGAACCGGTAAGAGTCCTTGGGCATGGAATTCTACTAATACGACCAAAGTAGTTTATACAGACCTGGGAAATCTCGAATATGATTATGAGCTGGAAGCTATAGCCATGAAGAGGGCAGCAGAGATAGCGGTTATATATGACCATCAAAGACCTAATGGATCAGACTGGACAACAGCGTTGTCATCTGTAACCTGGACAAGTGCAGGTGAGAATATAGCGTATGGTTATAATACCTATGAAGATGTCTTTAATGCATGGCTTGAAACAAACAGTAATTATGCCGGGCAGGGCCACCGCAGAAATATGCTTGGAACAGATTTTAATTCTATAGGAATAGGACACTGTAAGGTAAATGGCGTTCATTACTGGGTGCAGATTTTTGCTAATAAAACAGGTGTATCTGACAGAACCAAAGCAGTTAATACCAGCAAAAAAGTGACATTTGAAATGTCATCAGATGATATAGAAGAAAACAAGTCAACTCTTAAAAGTCTGTCTGCAACTATTAAAGATTATGCTCCTGATGCGCCTGATTGGGGAGATATAACAACTGCCAGCAGGAAAGTAATACTTACATGGACGAAATCAGGCAGTTCCAATGGATATGAAATATATCGATCTACCAGTAAGAAAAAAGGTTATAAACTCATTAAGACTATTGCTAAGGGCAGCAGGCTGACATATACAGATAATAACAGCCTAAAAAATGGTAAAACATATTATTATAAAATCAGGGCTTACAGAAAAGTTAATGGTAAAAAAGTCTATGGTAATTATTCAAAAGTATTAAAAGTAAAGGTTTCTAAAAAATCAAAATAAAAATATAAGAAAAGCCTTTGCAGGTTTTGACATGTGATATATCCTGCAAAGGCTTTTTTGGATTTAATATAAGGAAGTTACAATCCAAATAGTTATTATAATAATTATTCTGCAGATGATGCTTCAGAAGCGCTTTCAGTAGCTGTATCTTCTGTAGTCTCAGTAGTTGCAGCATCTGTAGCAGCTACTTCAGTAGAAGCGTCTGCACTTGAATCAGTAACAACTTCAGATGACTCAGCTGTTGCATCAGATGATTCAACAGTAGCGTCTATTGATGTATCTGTTGTAGACTCATCCATAAGGTCTTCAAGTGAAATTGATACATCTGTAGCACTTGAATCAGCAATTGCAGCGGCATCATCACCACCTGTTTTATTTACAAATACTCGCCATGCAATAAGTGCACAAATTGCTACTAATAATACAAGTGAAATGCACTTTGCAATTTTCTTCATTTTTTTCTGCTTTGCTATACGTGCTTTACGGCCTTTCTTCTCTTTTTTGTAAGCATCAACTTTTTCCTGACTCATTTCATAAACCCCTTTTCTTTTTATAAATATGATAAAAGTATCCCAAATAATGATACTGTATCATTGTAAAAATTCTGTGAAAATGTTATCACCATTTGTTATCAGCGCACAGTTCCTGGTTTTTGACACTTACTCTTGAACCTGCTGGAACAGATTTAGTAATAAATGCGTTTGAACCTATAACTGAATCTTTGCCTATAACAGTTTCGCCTCCTAGTATAGATGCACCGGCATAGATAGTAACATTATCTTCGATTGTAGGATGTCTCTTGGCACCCTTAAGACGCTGACCACCTCTTGTGGATAGCGCACCAATAGTAACGCCCTGGTAGATTTTGACATGCTCACCGATTATAGATGTCTCACCTACTACGATACCTGTACCATGGTCAATCATAAGATACTTACCAATTGTAGCGCCTGGGTGAATATCAATACCTGTTATTGAATGTGCGTACTCGGTCATAATTCTAGGAAGGAGCGGAACTTGTAACAGGAACAGCTCATGAGCTATTCTATTAATTGTTGTTGCAAGAAGTCCTGGATAGGATAGAATTACTTCTTCTTTGGCATAAGCAGCAGGATCTCCATCATATGTTGCCTGTATATCAGTATCAACATATTCTCTAATCATAGGAATTCTCTTGAAAAATTCCAGAGTAATTCGTTCAGCACGGCTTTCAAGAGTCTCTTCTGAACATCCAGCTCCTTCTGGACAGTGATGAAATGCTATAACGATTTGCTTTCTGAGGTTGAAGATTACATCCTCTATAATTACAGCTATCCTGTTTGTATCATTATAACTCTTATAAACTTTTTCTCTAAAATACCCCGGATAAATAATTTGCAACAGTTTATTTACTATATTTTTAATTGATTCCTTATCAGGCTGGTTAAAGATATCAAGCTTGTCGATATCACGGCCTTTATTATAGTCATCTATAATTACATCAACAATATTCTTAATTTCTGAATTCAATGCATCTTTTTCGAATTTCATATTTTCCTCCTATTTAGAGTATTAAATAGACCATGTAATTGTACCACAAAAAAATGTATATAGGTGGTTAAAGTCCCATAAAAATATGCCGATATACAAATTGCAGAATACTAAGATAACGGTGAAGTGCAATGGATTGCAATGATATTTGACAGGAAGTCGGTAGTAAGCCATAAGAAAAGAGGTTTATTATATGGTCAGATCTTTGTGGTCAGGTGTTGCAGGACTTAAAACACATCAGACAGAAATGGATGTCATAAGTAATAATATATCAAATGTAAATACTACAGCTTATAAATCACAGCAGATGAACTTTACAGATCTGTTATATCAGGCAAAAAAGTCAGCTACTGCAGCTACAGCAACCAGAACCGGTACAAATGCTACACAGGTTGGTCTTGGAGCCAGAACTGGAGCTATTATGACTATGATAGGGGCACAGGGCTCAGTTCAGACAACTAATAATGCATTTGATTTATCTATTACAGGAGATTCCTTTTTTACAGTTGCTGATGCAGATCATATCTGGTATACAAGAGACGGTAGCTTTACTATAGATGGAACAGGTTATCTGGTTAATCAGAACCAGGGACTATATGTACTTGGCTGGAGAAGTGCAGATGGCTTTACAGTAGATACAACAGGTAATCTTCAGAATCTGCAGCTGATATCTGATGATAATAAGACACTTGAGGGTGAAGCAACTACAGCAGTTACTTTTTCGGGAAATCTTGATAGATATGATTCACAGTTGAGTGCAGATGAAGGAAGAGTAGTAGCAATTGAAGTATATGGAACAGATGGTGAGAGATATACTATCAAATACTCTTTTACAGATGCAGGAGATGATATAGCTACAACATTTGCAGCAACAGTTACTGGAGTAATGGACGCAAATGGAAATGCTATAGATTATACAGATAATGTAGGAACAGTAAATCTTATATATAATGCAGCAAATGGTACCTTTACAAGTGCAAATGGGAATGAAAATGGCATTGTGGCCTTTGCGTTCGGAGGAAATGTAGGAACCATAAATGTGGATTTCTCTTCTACAACAAGCTATGCAGCCAAAAATAATACATCTACTGTAACTGCAGCAAGAGGTGATATTAATGGCAACAATGAAGGCTATCCAGAGGGAGCAATGACAGGTGTCACGATTGGTACTGATGGAACCATTACAGCAAGTTATGGTAATGGGCAGTTCAGAATAATCGGACAGCTGGCGGTAGCAGAATTTATAAATGCTACAGGTCTCCAGCTAGATGGTAATAACTTGTACTCGGCTACAGGTAATTCAGGAGATCCTCAGTATATGGTAGTTACAGCTGATGGCGGTTATATGTCTAGTGGAACCCTTGAGATGAGCAATGTAGATCTAGCAACAGAATTCACTAACATGATTACCACACAGAGAGGTTTTCAGGCAAACAGCAGAGTTATAACTGTTACAGACACACTACTGGAAGAACTTAAGAATCTGAAACGCTGATAATTAACAAATATTATTTAAGCCACAGGTCATTAATTAGTACCTGTGGCTTTATTTTTGGTATAATGAAAGTATCAAAAAACAATATTACGATAATACTATAAATGCCTTAGATCACGACTATAAGCCACATGGCATTTGGCTCATCACGAAATTGCGTGTTAATAGAAATTTTAGCACTCACTAATGGACAGTGCTAACAACATGGTGTATCATAGTGAAAAGAGGTGATAATATGGTAATTATAAAAATGAATAGTACCACAGTAGAATGTAATATCGCAGCCTCTGAGATTAGAGAGATAGGTCTTACGCCTGAAGCTATTATTAATGGCGAGGATACATCTATGGAGTTTATGACACAGGTCAATAAAGAAATGGGTCAGCAGATTGGCCTGGATCCAGAAAATGAAGTAATGATGATGGCTAAAAATATGATGGGCGATGGAAGTGTGCGCATTTTTGCTATCAAAATGAATAATGATGATATTCAAAAGGCAGCAGACCGTATTAAAGAAGCTGCAGAAGGAATTTTGCAGAATGTCACTCAGCAGACGGTTGACGGTATAAAAGCTAAGACTGGTAAAGAAAAGGGTATAGCCCTAAACGAAATGATTTCACTTGTAACTGAAAATATAATGAAGATGTATGCTACTCACGATAATTCAATTGATACTGAAGAATTTCAGGCTAGTAGCAGACAGGTTTCTGATTATGAGAAATATATGGTTGAATTTGACAGTCTTGATCAGGCAATCAGATTCTCAAATGTAGTAACAGGGCTTCCTATAGAAGATTCTGTTTTGTACAAAATGGAAGATACCTACTATCTTATATTTGGACTTCGTACAAGAGAAGACAGAGATATTTATGATCTGAGAAGAGCAGGAATAGAGTATTCAAATCTCCTGAGTTCCGGATCACCTGAAATGGTGCATGTAACTGAGATGGCAGATACAGTTATCAAGGAAAATGCTATTAACAGACTTTCGGAGATAAGTAAAATTTGAAAATGTTCCATTTTCAAATTTCACTCGCGGCATGAGGCAATAATGAATATAAGTGTATTTGATTTTTCAGGCATCTATGATAATGAGAGCTTCTATATTAGTTATGGGGGCTCTTCTTTTATTAGAGTTGACTGTAAAGATATTACTGGAACGAACTGCTTTTGCGATGACATGGCAGTAATAGAAATAAAAAAGTTAATAGAAGACAATAATATACCGGCAAGGGGAATTCATTTCATTGATTCGGGTAATTATCATTATATGAGTAAGATAATGACAGATTATATAGATGAAGATTTTTGCCTTGTGTATATGGATCATCATCCAGATATGCAGCTACCGGCATTTGGCGATATTTTATCTTGTGGCAGCTGGGTAATGAATGCGATGGATTCTAATAAGCACCTTAAGGAAATCTATGCTATAGGTGTTGATGAAGGGCTTATATCCAAAATAGATCCTGAATACAGAGACAAAGTACATTTCCTCAGTACTGAATCGGCAATTTCTGGTGTATATGATGGAAATCTGCCTGTATATGTATCTGTAGACAAAGATGTACTGAGTGCTGACAGCCTTCTGACTAACTGGGATCAGGGAGATATGAAGGTGGAAGATTTATATTATATAGTGGATAAGTTATATAAAGAGCATGAGATTCTGGGGATAGATATATGTGGTGAATGTAATCCTGATCAGGAAGGAATGGAACTGATAAATGGAGTAAGTGCCAGCGATGAATTCAATAGCAAATTGTTAGATATCATTCTTGGAAAGTGATGATGAGGTATGTATAATTGAATTAGTTGATTATGAAAAGAGGCGGGATAATATGGAAAAAAAGATAAGAGATTATGTAAGACATTTAGATAAAATTGATATGGAGGTTCTTACAGATGAGGAAGTAAGGGCAGAGCAGAGAAAGTTAAAATTCCAGATCAATCTTTATCACCATGAATTACTACGTATACTTGGCTTTTTTGCGACCTTTTTTATTTCTTCAATAATTTTATTGAAAATGTTGTTGACAAATACATCGATTCAATGTATCATAATTTTCGTTGCGGCGCTAGTCCTTACGGGGTTAGCAGGCAAAAGATACTGGGATAAAAACCAAGTGCTGAATCAGTTGATTGACATGGCTGATAAGATTTTTGAAAGATAAATTTTCGTTAAAACGATAATGAAAAATCTTTTGGAAAACTTAAAAAAAGGTGTTGACAACAAGCTCCTAAAGCGCTAGAATACAACATGTCGCTTGCAGGAGTGGCGGAATGGCAGACGCGCATGGTTCAGGTCCATGTGATAGCAATATCATGAGGGTTCAAGTCCCTTCTCCTGCACTGTTAAGTACAGTGTTTTGAGATTTAAAAGCTTATAACAATATTATATAGATGCCTGAAATATAGGGCGAATGCGGAAGTGTCGGAATTGGCAGACGAGCAAGACTAAGGATCTTGTGATGGTTACATCGTGAGGGTTCAAGTCCCTTCTTCCGCACTCAATATATAAGGATTTGCTTAAGCAGTTCAAGTCCTTTTTTATTGCGGATGAGCTTTTAGAGTTTTAAGTTTGGTTATAACAATATAATATAGATGCCTGAAATGTAGGGCGAAATGCGGAAGTGTCGGAATTGGCAGACGAGCAAGACTAAGGATCTTGTGATGGTTACATCGTGAGGGTTCAAGTCCCTTCTTCCGCACACAAGAAAAGGATTGAAACGCAAGTTTCAATCCTTTTTTCTTGTGCGTGGAAGAGTGACTTGAACCAGGTTTCCTGCGGAAACCTGTTCAAGGTCTTCGCTTCGCTCCGGTCGTCGCTGAGCAGAGGTCCCCCGGACCTCTAGCGACTTCTTCCGCACACATGAAAAGTATGTGATGCAAGTTTCAATCCTTTTTCTTGTGCGTGGAAGAGTGACTTGAACCAGGTTTCCTGCGGAAACCTGTTCAAGGTCTTCGCTTCGCTCCGGTCGTCGCTGAGCAGAGGTCCCCCGGACCTCTAGCGACTTCTTCCGCACACATGAAAAGTATGTGATGCAAGTTTCAATCCTTTTTCTTGTGCGTGGAAGAGTGACTTGAACCAGGTTTCCTGCGGAAACCTGTTC
>CAMJFD010000111.1 GCA_946404845.1 uncultured Butyrivibrio sp.
ACTGGGGTGCTGTACATAACACAGTGGAAGCAGCTAATTCTGAACTTGATCTGGAGATGTCAGTATTTGATAACTTTGATGATTATGTAATGGCAAATCCTCTTAAGAAGGCCATTAGTGATGGCAAGGTATCAGAGAAGGTAGTTGATAAGAAGTGTGTAAACCTTCTCGTTATGATGCAAAGACTTAATATGCTGGATGAAAAACCTAGAAAGAGCGGGGCTTATAATACATTTGAGCACAGACAGTCAGCTCTTGATGTTGCAAGAGAGTCAGTAATTCTGCTTAAAAATGATAAGAATGTGCTGCCACTTCATGATGTTATCTTAAAGAATGTACTTGTAATTGGTGAAAATGCTGACAGAATCCATTCAAACGGCGGCGGAAGTGCTGAAATAAAGGCAATGTATGAAACAACAACACTTATGGGACTTAAGTCACATCTGGGCGGAAATACTAATATAGACTTTGTAGAAGGCTATTCATCAGGTGTCAGCACAGATCTGGGCGCAGATACTATTAACTGGCAGCAGGATTCACTGGAAAATGGTGGCGGATCACAAGGTGAAAAGGCTAAGGCTGATGAGAAGCTAAGAGAATACAGAAAGAAACTCAGAGATGAGGCTGTTACAGCTGCCAAAGACAAGAAGTATGATGCAGTAATTTTTGTCGGAGGATTAAATCATACACTTGATTCAGAAGGTCTTGACCGTCCTGATATAGAACTTCCTTACGAACAGGATGAACTGATTCAGGAGCTTCTTGATGTAAGACAGGATGCAGTTATCGTAATGTATGCAGGAAGCCCTGTTGATATGAGCAAATGGGTTACTAAGGCCAATACACTTCTGTGGAGCTATTATGCAGGTATGGAAGGTGGCAATGCAATAGCAGATGTTATCCTTGGAAATGTTAATCCATCAGGTAAACTTGCAGAGACATTCAATGCAAGATTAGAGGATAGCGGTGCACATGCACTTGGAGAATTTCCTGGTGGAAACTTCGTAGTATACAAAGAGAGAAAAATGATTGGATACAGATATAACGATGCTTATAATGTGAGACCTCTTTTCCCATTTGGACATGGACTATCATATACAAATTATGAATACAGGGATGTTGAAGTAAGGGCTGTTGATAATAAGATAGTAGTAAATGTAAGTGTTGAGAATGCAGGTAATATAGCTGGTGCTGAGACTGTACAGGTATATATAAGACAGAAGAGTTCTGAACTGTACCAGGAGCTTGCCGGCTTTGATAAGATATATCTGAAGGCTGGAGAGACTGGACATGTAACAATAGAAATTGATGAAGACATGGCAGAGAAGATCCTTAATAAAACAATTGATGAAAACTTTGAGATAGCTGTAGGTGCTTCATCCAGAGATATCAGAATCGCCAAAATGATTTAATTATATTATTGGAGGACAAAAGGCGTGGGGTTTGATTATAACAAAGAGCTGCAAAGAATAGATGAAGTAATTGCAAAGGGACCTTACAAGGATACCTGGGAATCTCTTGGGGAATATGAAGTTCCTAAGTGGTACAAGGATATCAAGTTTGGAATCTTTATTCACTGGGGAGTATATGCAGCAGCTGCATATGCCAATGAATGGTATCCAAGGAATATGTATATCAAGGATACAGATGAATACAAGCATCATATAGAAGTATTTGGCAATCACAAGGAACATGGTTACAAGGATTATATTCCCATGCTCACAGGCGAGAATTTCGATGCCGACAAGTGGACTGATCTGTTTGAGAAGTCTGGTGCAGAGTATTTTGTACCTGTTGCAGAGCATCATGACGGATTCCAGATGTACAAGAGTAAGTTATCCAAGTGGAACGCAGCTGAGATGGGTCCTAAGAGAGACGTAATAGGTGAGCTCAGAGAGTCTGCAGATAAAAAGGGTCTTACATTTGGAACATCATCTCACAGAATTGAGCACTGGTGGTTCCTTGCTAATGGTAGAGATTTTGAAAGCGATATCTGCGGAGAATTTGACAGAGAGGACATGTACTGGCCATCAGTCAAGGAGCCTGCAGATCAGCATGATTCATTTAGTGAGCCTTATCCTACCAAAGAGTTTATGGAAGACTGGCTTATCAGAACATGCGAGATCGTAGACAGATTCCATCCAAGTGTACTCTATTTTGACTGGTGGATTCACCATATTGCTGTAAGACCATATCTTAAAAAGGCTGCAGCTTATTACTATAATGAAATGGAAAGAGTTGGAAAAACAGGCGTTATCAATTACAAGCATGATGAATTCCTGTTTGGAAGCGCAGTACCTGATATGGAAAGAGGTCAGTTCTCAGAGGCAAAGCCTTATCCATGGCAGACAGATACCAGCACATGTTTTAACAGCTGGGGCTATACAGTAATGAACAGATACAAGGAAGCTACAGATATTCTCTGTGACCTTGTAGATGTAGTTAGTAAGAACGGCAGAATGCTCCTTAATATTGGGCCTAAGCCTGATGGAACAGTTACAGATGAAGAGACCAGTATACTCTTAGAAATCGGTAAGTGGCTTAAAGTTAATGGAGAAGCTATTTATGGATCAAGGTTATATAAGACATTTGGAGAAGGCCCTACAAAGGTTGTAGAAGGTATGTTCAATGACAGTGACGTCAAAGTATTTACAAGTGATGACTTTAGATTCACAGTTAATCACGGTAATATATATGCCATAGCCATGAGGGCATCAGACAATGGCGAGTATAATATCACATCTTTTGCGCAGCAAAATGCTGATGGAAGCCATAAGTTCATGGGCAACATTCTTAAGGTTCAGGCTCTTGGTGAAGACTCTGAAGCTGAGTTCAAGCTGGATAATACTGGACTTCATATAAGGAGTGATTACAAGCCATCCCAGATATCTGATAAGCTTGGTAACGCACCACTGGTATTTAGACTTACTATAGAATAATAATAATAAATAATAAAAAGGCCTCAGGGTATATATCATATATATGATATTTACTCTGAGGCTTTTATATATGCATTATTCAGGTTTTAGAAATGACCAGAGGATCCGCCATGTGAACTTCCAGAAGAGGAAGTATGAGTTGAACTTCCGCCATGGTCATCATTCTTTGGTATAGGTACTTTGGTAATATGGTGCCTTATGAAACGGTCTCTTGTTACTGTCATTTGGCGTGAACCGTTCTTTTCATAATTGAGTGCACCTGTTGCTGAGTGTACAGGCTTAAGCTGTGCAAACATACCTATAAGAGGTATAAGAGCCAGTAGGAAACCTATTAATAGACATATTCCAATTGTCACTATATTAAATGGAGTATAATTTTGTCCTCCTGGAGAACTATATTCCACATCATAATAGTAGTCACAGTTATTTATAAAAGTATTAAATGCGTCATAATAATTACCACCGCTCAGGTCAGAAATCATTTCATCGACCATTGTTTCCTGCCTGGAATCAGTAAATACTTGAATAGAATAACCCTTGGTACTGATTGCCCAGTCCCTGTTTTCCATTGAGATGAGGAACAGTATTCCATCATCTGATGAACCCTGACCATATCCGTTGTAGTCAAAATAGTCATCAGCAAATTCTGTAGCGGTTTTATTTCCAATTGAATTCTCGGTTACGATTACAATATCTGCTTCATAAGTTTTTACAAAAGAAACGATTTTACTTTCGAGCTCTGATTCTTCAGTATCAGTCAGAAGATCAGCTTCATCGACTACGTAATCCTTATTGGTATTAACAGATGTCGTGTCAGAATTTGCACTTGAGGTGACAGATATGGCAGAAAATATGGTAGCGAACAGTATTATACTGAGCGCTGCTTTTAACTTAGTATATTTCATATTAATTCTCATATCCTTTAAAATATTCCCACTATCATATTGATGATAAATACTATGATTGAAAGACCAAAACCAAATGCCAGATAGTATTTGATGGCAAGTCCCTTATCTGAAGGAAGGTTACCCAGGAATTTACCAGTCTGACCATTCATGGCAAACATGTAATGGTTGTCTCTCCATGTAGTATTCAATATCCATACAGGATACAGGGCATATTTATGAGAAAAACTCCTCTCGCGTATATTTTTGTTAACTTCTCTGACAGTTGAATAACCACGTACAGTATTTCTAAAGTCATAAGATATCTGCTGTTTAACTCTTTGTCTTGCTCTTTCTCTGGATGCGCCTTCTTCAACGTCGTACTTATTGGCAAGGAAACCTGCCAGGTAACCTCCGTTAAAAGGCTGTACATCATTGAAATCAAATGGTTCAATAGATTCCATAAGATCATCAGGCATCTCTTTGGATGCATCTACAGGAACATGTTCAAATGATTCTGAGCCGCTACGAAGTACTTCAAAATAGCTGGTGTCAGTGTAATTGTAGTCACCGTCGCTCCAGGATTTAATCTTGGTAGCTTCATACGCTATATCAGCCTGTAAATCTGAATCGTATAACCAGTAAGGAATATAGATACCTCTGATCTTGTCTATATGATTCTCGGCTGAGAAGACTTTAGGAAGCAGAGCCTTTCCCTTTACATAATTACGATATGTATTCATAGCGTCTTCCTTTGTTTTTCTAAAAGGAATAATGTAATCAGGCTTAAGACCGCCTTCAAACTTATCCTTCATTACTACGTTATTTCCGCAGAATGGGCACTGTGATGCACCAAGTGTCTCATCGGCAATTATTTCACCGCCGCAGGACTGGCAGGAATATACATACATTCCTTCAGTTTCAGAGGCCTGCCACTCATTGGCAGCAGTAGCCTCTGGACCTGGCTTATGAGGTGCGACATAGTCGCTTACTTTGATCTGTGTATCACAATACTCACATTTCAGCATCTGAGTTTGGGCATCAAATGCCATAGTCCCGCCGCAGGCAGGGCATTCGTATTCTGTAATAGCCATTAATAATCCTCGTTTGCTTATTTATCTTGTTTATCTTGTGTCAGGCACGCTTTGTTCCGCAGTTAGAGCAGAAATTACCAGTATTAACTGTGCCGCACTGGCATGTCCATGTTGCTGGCTGAGGCTTAGGTGATCCGCAGTTAGAACAGAAGTTACCAGTATTAACTGTGCCGCACTGACATGTCCATGAAGCAGCTGACTGAGCCTGCATCTGTGGAGCCTGCTGAGGTGCCTGCTGCATCTGAGCCTGCTGAGCATTTGTCTGGTACATAGCCTGCATATTGTTAAGTCCTGTCTGCTGAGCCATGTTCATACCTGCAAAAGCCATCATAGGGCCAGTAGCTGTGTTCTTGGCAGCATCCTGCATAGCATTAGCTGTTGCATTTACCATAGTAGCATTAGCCATGCTTCCACTCTGGAATACAGCTGTCTTCTGTAATTCCTTTAACATCTTCTCATCTTCTTCAGAAGCTGTAACTGAGTTAACACCAACAGAAGAGATAATGATACCATACTGCTTTTCCCATTTAGATTTCAGCTGGTCATTGATAGCATTTGCTATTTCATAAGTATGTCCTGGAAGTGAGCTGTAACGAATACCCATTTCAGAAATCTTGGCAAATGCTGGCTGAAGAGCTGTCAGAAGATCACTCTTGAGCTGTGAATCAATCTTATCTCTTGTAAATACACCATCGAAGTTACCAGCGATGCTTGTGTAGAACAGAATAGGATCAACGATTCTGTAAGAGAACTCACCGTGACATCTGATAGATACATCAATATCTATATTTGCATTACGGTCAACTACTCTGAATGGAACAGGGTTAGCTGTACCATATTTATTACCAAGGAGCTCTTTAGTATTGATGAAATATACACGCTGGTCTACAGCTGTATCTCCACCAAAACCAACTCTCTTTTTGAACTGTTCGAATGTTGCTGCAATATTTTCACCCAGATCACCATAGAAAAGAGATGGCTCAGTTGATGAATCATATACGAATTCACCAGGTTCAGCACTTACTTCTACAATCTGTCCCTGATTAACAATGATCATACACTGACCTTCATTAACAGCGATGATAGAACCATTTGAAATAACGTTATCATCACCATGCTTATTAGAGCTTCTCTTTTGTTCTCTGTGTTCACCCTTTACAGCGAGTACATTTCCTGCCATTGAAGGACAATAGAAATACTCTCTCCATGAATCAGCAAGTACGCCTGCTGCTGAGCCAATTCCTGCTTTTAAAATACCCATTATACAACCTCCTGAATATTAAATTAGTATTATATTTAAATTACATTTACAATATTATCATAATATTATGTCTAAAAGAAGAAAAATGTCCGATAATTAAAGGCTTGTAATACTCCAATTATGACTTTTATTATGGTAAAATCTGAGTAGAATGCAGAGAAAGGAGATGACCTTATGATTAACAAAATATCGATAACTGTTATAAAAGGTAATTCCAGATGGCAGCTGGAAACAGTGCCTGGTAAGAACCTCCTTTCACTATGCAAAGAGAACAATATATTCATAGATGCTGTATGTAATGGAATGGGCAGATGCGGTAAATGTGTCGTTATAACTGAGAAGGATATGTTCCCTGTTACTACAGCTGACCTTACATTTATTAGTAAAAAAGATCTGGATATGGGCTACAGACTGGCATGCAGAGTAATGCTAAAAGAAAGCTGTACGATACAGATTCCTGACAATATGGAGCAGATAACATCAGATTCAGAGATCAGGCAGGACGATATACATGATACTGAAGCTTCAACCTATGGTGTAGCTATAGATATAGGAACTACAACTATTGGAACAGCTCTAATAGATATTCAGGATTCTAAGGTAGTTGGACAAAAGAGTCTTCTAAATCATCAGAGAGTATACGGAGCAGATGTTATCTCTAGAATAGCCGCCAGCCTTGAAACAGAAGATGGTACAGATGCTATAAATGAGAGCAATCTGATCAAGATGAGACGTAGTATATTAACAGATATTGCAGATACAATAAACGATCTTATGGCTGGAAGGAAAGGATATGTAAGACAGATAGTAATTGCAGGTAATACAACTATGCTTCACCTTCTAAGAGGTTATAACTGTGAAGGTCTTGGCAGCTATCCATATACTCCTGTAACACTTGATGCTGAGAGCCTTACATTAAATGATTTATATGATGCAGAAGATAGCAAGGCATTTATAGATAGCTATAAAACTCTTGCAGGGAATAATAATAGCTGCAGGCAGGATACAGCTGTTTTTATCATGCCAGGAATATCTGTATTTGTTGGAGCTGATATAGTATCTGGAATGTATAGTCTGGGATTTGGAGATGATAAGAGTACTTCCAACATATTCATGCTGGATATGGGTACTAACGGAGAGATGGCTTTTAAATCCGGAGATCACATATATGTTGCATCAACAGCTGCAGGACCTGTATTTGAAGGCGGAGGTATTAGCTGCGGAACGGGCAGCATACCAGGAGCAGTGTCTCATATATCTATTAATAGAGATGAAAAGGGTAGTATCAGTACCCAAATTGAAACTATAAATGGACTAACACCAACAGGAATATGCGGAACAGGTGTGTTAGAGCTCGTTTCAGAACTTGTCAGAAATGGAATCATAGATAAGACAGGTTTATTAAGTGATGAATTTTTTGACACAGGATATGTATTTGCATCTAACAGATCACAGACATTTGCCATGACTCAAAGCGATATCAGGCAGGTGCAGCTGGCTAAGGCTGCAATACGTTCTGGAATAGAAATTCTTATATCAGAGAGCGCAGGGGTATCAGCTGATAATATAGACAAAGTCTATATTGCCGGAGGCTTTGGTAGAGAAGTAAGACCTGATGCTATAAGAGCATTACAGATGCTGCCTCAGGATATAGATTCTGACAAGATATATTCACCAGGCAATACATCACTTTCAGGATGTATTAAGTTCATTATGAACACAGCTGTAAATGGCATTGCTACAGAGATTAATAAGGTCAAAAAAATAGCAGGTATGTCAACTGAAGTAATCCTTGCCGGATTAGATGAGTTTGACGATACCTACTATGAATATTTGGATTTCTAGGATTTAGTTTTATTAGTGATTTTTGAAACGTTCCAGATCAAGCTCTGGCATAAGTTCATCATTAATGATTGTAAGATACTCGTTTAATTTCTTATAGTCTTCGTCTGAGAATCTTTCCTTACAACGTTTTGAAATAGTATCAATGTAAGTACGACCGATTTTGTAATATTCCATATATTTATCAGATGGAAGCAGATGATATTCTCGCTGGTCTATCTTAGACTGCTCCTTTATGATATATCCCTTTTTGAGAAGAGAATTTACGCGGTATGCAGCATTAGGTGCAGAGATGTTCATCATCTTGGCAAATTCAGCGATAGTAGGTCCCTTAAGAGCCATGATGCATTCCATACTAAATGCCTCTACGGTTGTAAGAGTAGCCTCTCTATTCTCAAACTTTGAGAAGACTTTCATATAAAAATTGATTCTGAATTTATTATATATTTCGTTCAAAGTCTCGTTTATCATTCTAAATATGCCTCTTTCAATAAAATAAATATCAACAATAAAGTTAACTATTATTAATTATATCAGTTTTGGTGATTTGGTGAAAGAGGTAATATGGTTTACGTTACTATGTGACATAATTACTGATTACTATCTGATATAGCAAACATAAGCTCAGCAGTAACTGCAATTTTGCCATCTATACGGGCTACCGCTTTACCAAGACCTATTGGTCCATCCTGTCTGGTAAGTTCGCAAGTAAGTTCTACAACATCTCCAGGAGTAACCTGCTTTTTGAATCTTGCCTTATTGATTCCGGCAAAAAGAGCAATTTTACCTCTGTTTTCTGGAACTGATAAAATAGCTACAGCACCTGTCTGTGCGAGAGCTTCCAGTAACAGAACACCTGGCATTACGGGCTGTCCTGGGAAGTGTCCACAGAAGAACTGTTCATTCATACTAACGCATTTACGTCCAATAGCCCACTTGCCTGGCTCGTAGTCCAGAATTCTGTCTACGAGCGCAAATGGATATCTATGTGGCAAGATTTTAGCAATTTCTGCTGCTTCCAAAGCGTTAGGATTTTCTCTAACGTTGAATTCCATGATTATACCTCACTGTATTTCTTGAAGATAAGGCAGGCATTGTGTCCACCAAATCCAAGACTGTTACTAAGTACATAATTAAGATCAGCTTTTCTTCCTTCGTTAGGAACAATATCAAGATCACATTCTGGATCAGCTACCTTGTAGTTGATAGTTGCAGGAATGAATCCATCATTTATAGCTTCTACTGAGAATACAGCTTCAACACCGCCTGCTCCTCCGAGAAGATGACCTGTCATTGACTTGGTACTTGATACAGCAAGCTTTGTTGCATGATCGCCGAATACTGTTTTAATAGCTGCTGTTTCACCCTGGTCATTAAGGTGAGTTGATGTACCGTGTGCATTGATGTAGTCGATTGCTTCTGGTGCAATGTCAGCATCTTTAATAGCGAGCTGCATGCACTTAGCTCCGCCTTCACCATTTGGCGCAGGAGCAGTAATGTGATAAGCATCACAGTTTGAACCATAACCTACAACTTCTGCATAGATCTTGGCACCACGCTTCTTAGCATGCTCAAGTTCTTCGATTACGAGAACACCACTACCTTCACCCATTACAAATCCGCTTCTCTCAGCGTCAAATGGAATGCTGGCTCTGTTAGGATCTGTAGCAGGAGAGAGTGCTTTCATACTTGTGAATCCGCCGATGGCAAGTGGAGTGATGCTGGCTTCAGAACCACCACAAACCATAACGTCTTCATAACCATCTCTTACTCTGTGGAAAGCATCACCAATGGCATTACTACCGCCAGCACAAGCTGTAACAGGGCATGTACACATTCCTTTAAGTCCGTGTGAGATAGCAACACGTGCAGCAGCCATGTTTGAGATAGACATAGGAATGAAGAAAGGACTTACCTTTTCAAAACCTTTTTCTAATCCTTTTGAGTGCTCCTGCTCGATGATATTAAGTCCGCCGATTCCACTTGATATAATAACACCAGTTTTCTCTGCATCCTCTTCATTTATCTTAGCTTCATATGTTGGAACATCATCAGATGTCTGTAAGAGACCACTGTCAAGAAGAGCTTCTTCAGCAGCATAGAGTGCGAGCTGAGTAAAACGAGCCATTCTTCTTGCTTCTCTTTTATTTAATCTTTTTTCTAATTCAAAATTCTTAACTTCACCAGCCATCTTTACGCTGAAGTCTGTTGTATCAAATGCTGAAATAGGAGCAATTCCACAAACACCATTTTTTACATTTTCCCAGCTCTCAGATACGCTATTTCCTGTAGGATTTACAGTACCTAATCCAGTGACTACAACTCGTCTCTTTTCCATTATTACTTAACTCCTTTTATTAGCTTATGCGCCCATTCCGCCATCAACGCCAAGTACCTGACCTGTAATATAAGCAGCTTCGTCAGAAGCAAGGAAGGCAACAGCACTTGCTACTTCCTCAGGATTACCGGCACGTTTAGCTGGAATACTTCCAAGAACTGATTCTTTGGCAGTATCTGTCATCGCATTAGTCATGTCAGTTGCAATGAAACCTGGAGCAACTGCATTTGCAGTGATATTTCTGGCAGCAAGTTCCTTGGCAATAGACTTTGTAAGTCCGATAACACCAGCTTTACTTGCTGAATAGTTAGCTTGTCCTGCATTACCATGAATACCAACTACGCTTGAGAGATTGATGATTCTGCCAAATCTCTGTTTCATCATAGTTCTTGTAACTGCTTGACAGCACAGATATGTACCTCTAAGATTGAGAGAAATTACTCTGTCAAATTCTTCGATTGACATACGTGCGAGAAGGTTATCAGCTGTAATACCAGCATTATTTACAAGAACATCGATTCTTCCGAATTCATTCATGGCTGCATCTACAAGAGCTTTTGTCTCTTCTTCTTTAGAAACATCTGCTTTAAATGTAATAGCAGATATCTCTGGATTAGCTTCCTTGCAGAGATTAAGAGTTTCTGTAGCAGCAGCTTCATTTCCTGCATAGTTAATTACAAGATTTTTGCCCTGCTTTGCAAGAGCTATACAAATTGCTCTTCCTATACCACGGCTTCCGCCAGTTACGACAGCAACACGTGTATTATTTTCATTATTACTCATATTTTTTATCCTTTTTGTTTAGGCGAGCTTCAGATCAGCTTCGTTAAGGAAGCTTTCGATATCCTCAGCAGTTTCAAGTGAATAACATGTGTAATCTTTAATATCCATAGCCTTAGCAGTCTTTTTGACAAAGCCTGTAAGAGCCTTACCTGGTCCAACCTCTACGAATTCACGAACACCAAGATCAAAGAGACGTCTGATTATGGCTTCCATCTTAACGCTGCTCTGAACCTGTTTTACGAGAAGATCTGCGATGCTCTCATTGTCAGAATTTTCTTTTCCAAGAGTATTGAACATAACTTCA
>CAMJFD010000112.1 GCA_946404845.1 uncultured Butyrivibrio sp.
TCTTCATAACTGGCATATCTGAATCACTACCCATTACTATTCCTACCTGTGCCATCTCTTATCGTTTCCTTTCATGTGTAAAAAAATATAAACATAATATCTTGCATTACCATTGTAAACAATAACACAACATATTGTACTGTTTCAAATTAATCATTCATTAATTTAAGCCTTATTTATAGCGTATCAAGTGGCTCATTTAATTGTTCAGTTCCTGGCAGAACAAATCTTCCGTTAGAGATAATTGTTATAACTTCTCCAGTCTTAGTAACTGCTGATAATTCACCGAGTTCATTATAAGGGATTGTTATATCAGTATGACAACTGAAATATGCCTTATTTGGATCAGTTTTTCTAAGAGCTGCTATTTCATTATCTCTGGCTATTATGCTCTTACCATCCGGGTTATATGTAATTATATCTTCTTCATGTGAATAACATGTATCACCCACTGCAAAATGTGGTCCTGTCTTCTCTGCAATCAGAATTGGAAGCTTGTCAGAGATATTGTACTTACGTGCTACCACATAAGCTGTTGTGTTTGTACCAATAGCAAACTCTCCAAGAGGAAGTGTCTTATGTCCAAACAGGATATTCTCTGAAATATACTTCTTATTATCTTCTTCATTGTCAAAATTAGAACATGTATACTCTGATATGCATCCATCCTTGAATTTGATTTCAAGGTTTTTATATAACAGACCATCAAGGTAAACACCTGTTACATGCAGAACTCCGTTAGTTCCTGTAAGAATAGGTGATGTAAATACTTCACCAACAGGAATGTTAACATCAGCAACGCAGTTTTCAAAGTTAGTTTCTTTTTCAGGATTCCTGAGCTCATGAAGTACAACTCGCATGTCTGTGTGATTATCGCCCATTCCCTTTACCACGCAGTATTCTGCCTTATCAAGAGCATCTATCAGCTTCTGCTGGATACCCTGATATAACTTGTAATCAAGTGTATTGATTCTGACTGTTTCATCAAAAATCTTCTCATAATCATCGCCAATTTCAGGAATTGGGAATGCTATGATTGTAAAGCTTCTCTCTTCACCGATAATGTATTCATTGGTAATAAGACTAGCCTGTATCTTATATTCTGAAAGTGCCTTAGTCTGAGACTCACTTAAATGTATAGCTTCTTTTTTTACCTCAGGACTAAATGGCTTCTCACCAAATACTTCAAGTACTGCGGGACCACCAAAGAGTTTAGCCTCTTTTTTGTACTTCTCTCCAGCAGATCTGATAGCTTCCAGCTTCCTTGTAATAAGTGCTCCATCGAGAACTAGTCCGTCATCATCCTTGTGATCATAATCATACTGATGATTGGCTACAGCACCTGTATATCCATTTCTGGAAGTACTGTTAGCTACAAAGAATATACTTGGAAGTGCTCTGTATAATGAAGACTTAAGATTAATATTCTCAAAATTAAGAACAGCTTTTCTGATCATTCTCTCGAATCCAAGGAAATATCTGATATTAGCTGTTTTCTTAATTGTAATATCCTTACCTGTCATTTCGAAGCCAATACGATAGCCTTCTGTAAAGGTATCTGCCATCTTATTGATTTCTTCTTCTGTCATGCTATTAAGATGTCTTGCAGTCTCAAGCTCATTCTCACTAACGTACTCACCATATCTGTAGAGATATCTAAGGTCAGTCAGATCACTGTTCATAACTATATCTCTTGCATAATCCTCTACAGGATTAACCATCTGTGAGAATCTGAGCTGTCTCTCTTCTTCTGCATAATCACTGAAGAACCAGTAATAAATCTGTCTGATATCTTCATATTTAGGAAGTGACTTTCTGTCATCACTTGAACTCTTAAATGCACCGTAAATTTCAAGGAAGAGTTCCATTCTGATAAGCATTTCATATTTCTGTCCTTCAAATGCATTAGAAATAAGAGATCTCATCTCATAATAAACACTTGATAAAAGACGTCCATACTCTTCACCGAGCTGTGCTACTGCATAAACCGGATTAGCATAACTCTTATCATAATTATCAGGAAGAATATCTGCATATAGCTCTTTATTACGCTTCTGCATTTCTTCCAATGAATCTGTATTAATTCTGTCTGAAGCAGCCCATTTATAGGTTTCATCCATATATAACAGGAATGCTGCCACAAATCTGAAGTATGCCTGGAAATTCTTATCTTCAAGTTCTTCTGTATTTATTTCACATAAGCGCTCAGTTGCCAGCTCATAACGGCTGTCAATCAGCTCCATCTGTTCTAAATCCATTTATTTCTATCCTTTATAATACTAAGTTAACATTTATATTATGGCCAGATATATTATGCCTGCAAAGCATAAAAGGCCAATTGTATTAAGTGCTATTCCTATATTAGGAAAGAACTTATAAATATCTTTTTCAAATCTGGAAATAATACCAAGTACTAATCCAGCAACCGAATAAATACCTGCCAGAATAACTGCAAAAGCGTAGTTGGCCTGTGCCTGACCACCATTTTTAAAAGTAAAATATGCTGCAGCTACAAAAGAGGCAACAGAAATTACACCCAAGATAAAGGACATAATTCCTTTATCCGGGTGTTTATTATCAGTAAACATGTACCTCTCACGTCTGAGACTAGGTAATTTAGGTAATTTAGGGAACTCAAAATGCTCCCATCTGATTTTCAAATTTGTAAAAAAATTCATTAGAATATAATCTTACTCTTACTTCCTAAAAGCTTGGCACCACTAACAATCAAAATTACTCCAGCAGCAATTCCTGCTACAATAGATATAACTCCAAATGCAATATCTATAGCGCCTGCGCGTCCTAATAATTTAAAAGTCTTCTCATCATCCATGTTGAATACCCCCTTCTTGAAATCTGAAGAATCTGGAATTACTTCTTTGCTCCATACTGTTCATAGTATTCGTCAATAGCTTTTTTGATATCCTTATTCAGTATAACTTCTCCATCAATTGGCTTGTTATACAGATATTCTACAACATCATCCATTGTAACAATGGCATGTGCTCCAAATCCATATCTGTCATGGATCTCATCAAGAGCACTCTGATCTGAATCCTGTCCCTTTTCCTGTCTGTTAAGAGATACCATAAGTCCGATAATATCGCAGTCAGCCTGCTCCTGGATAATAGGTACTGTCTCTTCAATAGACTTACCTGATGTAGTAACATCCTCAATAATAAGAACTCTGTCACCATCACGAAGTTTTGTTCCTAAAAGGATACCCTTATCACCATGGTCCTTGATTTCTTTACGGTTTGAGCAATATCTGATCTCTCTTCCGTAGAGATTGCTGATAGCGATTGTTGTTGCTACAGTAAGAGGAATTCCCTTATATGCTGGTCCAAAGAGTACATCGAACTCAAGACCAAATGTATCATGAATTGCTCTTGCATAATATTCACCAAGCTTCTTGAGCTGTGAACCAGTAACATAAGCTCCTGCATTCATAAAAAATGGAGACTTACGTCCACTCTTTAATGTGAACTCTCCAAATTTTAATACATTACTGTCTACCATGAAATTAATAAACTCTTCCTTGTATTTTTCCATATCTTTTCTCCATTACATTAAAATATTGTTTAAGGCCTAAAGCCTTACTTATTCATAAAATTATCTTGCACTAAGTGCATTCTCAATATCTTTCTGCATATCGATAACAGCAGCTCTTGCAGCATCTCCAACCTTACCATCTGCGAACTGTGTATAATTATCTGACTTCCATGCAGCAATAATTCCTCTCGAAGAGTTGATGATTGCTCCAAGACCATCCTTATTGAAGAATCCCTTAAGGTCTTCTCCCTTACCGCCCTGAGCTCCATAACCTGGTACAAGAATATAAGCATGTGGCATGATCTTACGAAGCTGTGCTCCCATCTCTGGATATGTAGCACCTACAACAGCGCCTACATTACTATAGTTTCCATCCATTGAATCAGCGCCCCACATTTCAACATGTTCAGCAACTATTTCATAAAGTGGCTTACCATCTACAAGTCTGTCCTGGAATTCTCCACTTGATGGATTTGAAGTCTTTACAAGTACAAAAATGCCCTTGTCTTCTTTATTACAAACAGAAATAAAAGGCTTTACACCATCAGAGCCAAGGTAAGGATTAACTGTTACAATGTCTTCATCAAAACCTGTAACGATATTATCTCCAACCTGTGTGCTACCAATATGTCCTATTGCGTAACTTTCTGAAGTTGAACCAATATCACCTCTTTTAATGTCTCCGATAACGATAAGGCCTTTTTCATGACAATAATCTACTGTTTTCTTAAAAGCAACCAGCCCTGGAATACCATACTGTTCATACATGGCAATCTGTGGCTTAACAGCTGGAATTAAATCATATACATTGTCCACAATTTCCTTGTTGAACTGCCAGAAGGCTTCTGCAACTCCTTCAGCTGTCTGACCGTATTCTTCAAACGCTTTATTAAGAATCCTTTCAGGAATAAATGCAAGCTTAGGATCAAGTCCTACAACTATTGGTGCTTTTGTTTTTTCAATAGAATTGATTAATTTCTGTATCATATCTGCATCCTTTCGGTATTATGCTTGACTTTGCAAGCGTATGATATGAGAATTTAGTTCCCAACATCATACTATATACTACCATAAAATATAAAAATAGCACACATTGTTTTTAGCTAAATCAATAATTAATTTTGCTCATGCAAAAAGGCTGCGAAATTAACATTTCACAGCCTTTATAAGCTTATACTATTGGTTTATCATCTAAATGGCCATCTCTGTGCATAGAGAATTTGTCCATTGGATACTTCTTGAGGTTTTCAAGAACCTTTCTGTCATCAGCCTTGGCAAGCAGATTATTTCTGGCTCTTGTAATTTCCATTTCTGTCTTGTGTCTTGATGGACCGCCTACGCATCCACCTGGACAAACCATACCTTCAACGAAATCTTCAGGAAGTCTGCCTGCCTTTAAGAGCATAACAGCCTTTTTACACTCATCACCACCGGCAGCACGCAGAAGCTTAATATTAGAAGTGTCTTCTCCTCTTTCCTGCATACATTCAATAACGGCATTGGCAACACCACCACTTGAAGCAAATCTCTTGCCCCATACTGAAGCTTCCTGATACTCATCATCTACAGGTTCAAACTCAGTATCTTTAGATCTCATAAGTACTCTGAGTTCTCCGTATGTTACTACAAAATCTGCATTATCAGGGACACTCTTATCCTGAGCCTCAGCCTTTTTGGCAATACATGGACCAACAAATACTGTAACGCATCCAGGTCTTGTAACCTTCAGATATCTTGAAATAGCACACATAGGAGATACTGTAGAAGACATATTTTCTTCAAAAACAGTTGGATAGTGCTTTCTGAGCATATTGATAAATGCAGGGCAGCATGATGTAGTCATCTTTTTGCCTTCCTTATATGCCTCAGCCCATTCTGCTGATTCATAAGCAGCTGTCATATCGCCACCAAGTCCAACTTCTACCATATCTGCAAAGCCAATTTTCATAAGTCCTTTTTTAATAGAAGCCATTGAGATATTATCACCAAACTGACCCTCTGTAGCTGGTGCACACATGGCAATAACTTCTTTACCTGATTTAATTGCTTTTATAATATCTACAAGATAAGTCTTTGATCCGATAGCACCAAATGGACAACTGTGGATACAATGACCACACTGTACGCACTTTTCTTCATCAATCTTACAGTAACCATATTCATCGTAAGTAATTGCTCCAACAGGACACGCTTTCTTACAAGGTCTCTGAAGGTGAACAATTGCTCCATAAGGGCAGGCATTGGCACACATGCCACATTCCTTACACTTGGCTGGATCAATATGCATTCTGACATCACCAGGAGAGATAGCATCAAATCTGCATGAGTTAAGGCAGGCCTTACCTATACAAAAACGGCAGTTGTCTGTTACAGAGTATGCAGAAATAGGACATTCATCACATGCTGCATCGATAACCTGAACTATATTATTAGAATCAGGATTATCTGTAGTATTCTTGGCCATAGCAAGTCTGATTCTCTGTCTTACTATTTCTCTTTCCTTGAATACACAGCATCTGTAAGTAGGCTTAGGACCTGGAATAATCTTATAAACAAGCTGCTCCCTGTCTTCCTCACCAAGCTTATCTTCCCATGCAAGTCTGCAGACCTCTTCCATAATTTTATGCTTAAAGCTTACGATGCCTTTATCATTTGTTACCATAAATAAAACCTCCTAAATAAAAGAAAAGCGCAAAAAATATTTATTTGATACTTATATTCCTGCAAAACTCCAGTCCCTCAAGACTATGGGAAGTAATCACAAGCGGATTATTTCCCTGTTTTTCTCTAATGTACTGGATAACCTTCTCTTTATTACCATTATCAAGTCCTGTAAAGGGCTCATCCAAAATTAGAATATCTGATGATATACTACATGCTCTGACGATTGCCACTCGTCTCTTCATTCCACCAGATAATTCTCTAACCGGCTTATCAAGCTGATCTGCCGGCAATAACTTTTCAAGTTCTTCTCTTGCAGTTTCTTTTGCCATTCTGCGGCTCGCCATCGCCACATTCTCTACTGCTGAGAAGCCTTCTAAAAGTCTGTCTTCCTGAAATACAACGCCAGCATTCAGGTAAGGGTATTTATAATCGCCCAAAAGGCTTATACGACCTTCATCCGCCGATTCAAGTCCCAGCAAAATTCTGAGCAAAGTCGTTTTTCCACTTCCTGATTCACCTGTAATAACATATGAATGTTCAGATTCTATCTGAAGTGAAAAATTCTCAATTACCTTTTGATCACCATACGATTTTGATATATTATCTATTTCTATTATCAATTACGTGCACCTCCTTCTGAATCGTTGTCACAAGGCGCTGTCTTAATTATTCCAAACAGCACAGGTGCCTTTATTAGTAATAAAAATACTTTTTCAAAAAGCCATGACAAAATAATTATCACAAGTGTCCACGCAAACAGATCACCTGTTTCAAGATATATCTTGGCTCTGTATAGTCCATTTCCAATTGTGCCAAGAGGCTGGCCAATAACTTCAGCAGCCACTCCGCTCTTCCATGCCATTCCTATAGACAACTTCACGCCAGATACCAGGAAAAAATATATTTCCGGTAAATAAATGTATCTGATCTTACGAAATGTACCTATTCTATACACATGTGCCATTTCAAGGAGCTTTTTGTCAGTTGAATTAAGTCCTTCCAGTGTATTTAAATACATTATTGGAAATACAATTAAAAAGCTTATAACTATTGAAAGATTAATATTTCCAATCCAGATAAGAACTATAATTACAAAACTGGCAACAGGAATTGCCTTAAGCGCTGCTACAAGCGGTTCAAGAAAATCTCTTACAAGACTTTTCTGATATGCCAGTGCAGCCATAAATATTCCAAAAAGTGCACCCAAAATGAAACCAAGCCCTATTCTCATTGCTGAAGCAATGACTGACTGCCAAAATTCTGGATTCTGGCTCAGTGTAATAAGACTTTGTATAGTTTCTACAGGTCCGACAAGTAATATTTTGTTGTGTATTATTAGCGACAGTAGCTGCCATATCAGCAGCCACATCGCTATTATTAGTATTTTCTTTTTCATAAGTAGTATTAGTCTACACTTTTTATTATATTATATTTTATCTTTTTTTAGTGTATAAAATAGAAATCATCTGATGGAAGACTACCACCTACCGATGTAGGATCCTGTTCATAGAGAACTTCAAGGAATCCAGAAAGTGCTGTCTTCATATCTTCACCTGTTATACATACAATATTGCAATATGGAATTGCCTTTTCAGCAACAGGAGCCTTTTCTATAATTCCATACTGAGCTACCAGTTCAGCAGTTGCAGTAACATCACTTGTTGCAAGCTCTACGCTCTCTTCATGTTCCTTGATAAAGAGTTCAACTTCTTCCTGATGCTCTTCAAGGAAACTGTTAGTTACAACTGTTACACCTGTAATTAACTGTGAACCATCTGATACTGCATCCCATTCATCCGTAAGAGAAAATGCTGTAACAAGCTCTTCGTTCTGAGCTTCTGCAACAGTTACAAATGGCTGTGGCAGAATTGCTATCTGATCTGAATCTTCTGCAAGAAGTGCAGCTATTTCTGTAGCTTCTGATTTAAATTCCAAGGTACAGTCAGTAACTCCATTTTGTTCTAACAGATAATTCATTGTATATTCAGGTGTAGCACCCTGTCCCGTAGTCAAAACAGTCTTACCTGACAAATCTGCAATAGATGTGATAGAATCATCACCTGTTACACAGTACAGAACACCAAGTGTATTGATATCTATAACAGATACTCCGCCTTCAACCTTATTGTTCATAACGGCAGCAACATTTGATGGAACCATTGCTATATCAAGGTCTCCAGCAACCATTGAAGCCATAACTTCTGATGGCTCCGCTGACATTGTAAATTCATATGAACCCTCTGCAGTTCCTGCTTCAGACTCACTCATCAGATTAACAATCCCCATAGTTGTAGGTCCCTTTAATGACCCTACTCTTACTATATCTTCAGATGCATCCGCTGTATCTGATGAAGCTTCAGTACTATCTGATGAACCAGTTTCTGACTCATCTGTAGAACCTTCAGAAGCCTCTTCAGTAGATTCTGATGTTGCCTCTGTTGTCTCTTCTGTAGCTTCTGATGTCTCTTCTGCAGCAGTTTCTTCTACTGTAGCCTCAGCAACTGATGTCTCTGTAGCTGCGCTTTCATCTGCAGGAGTCTCACTTCCACAGCCTGCAAGCATTGATGCAGTAAGTGTTACTGTTCCAAGTATAGATATTATTTTCTTTTTCATTATATTCTCCTCATAGATGGCAGCCTATTTTTTGCCATACTGCCATCTAAACCTATCTCTACCTGATAGCCATCCCAATCTGTAGATAATTACAGTAAGTGGCTTCTAAGTTCTTCATCACTCTTGGCACTTAAGTACTTAGGAGCAATATCAAAGATACTCATAGCTCCACTCTTGCCTTCCTGTGATAATCTATAAGCTGCTCTTGCATAAGCAACTAAAACTGAGCCAGTAAACTCAGGATTGGAATCTAATTTAAGATTGTATTCAATGATGTGCTTGTTTTCTTTTTCCCAACCTGTTACTCCACTTCTGATTACGAATCCGCCATGTGGAAGACCACTGTGGTCTCTCTTAAGCTCTTCTTCAGATATGAAATGAACTGTTGTATCATAATCTGCAAAATAGTTAGGCATTGTCTTGATCTGCTCTTCAATTGCAGCCTTATCTGCACCTTCTTCAGCAACAACAAAGCATTCTCTTGTATGCATCTGTCTTGCTGTAAGTTCTGGATTCTCACCATTTCTTACTTTATTAACTGTCTCTTCTACAGGTACAGTGTACTGTCTTGCATCCTTAACACCTGCAATTCTACGAATAGCATCTGAATGGCCCTGGCTTACACCCTTACCCCAGAATGTATAATGCTTTCCTTCTGGAAGAACTGCATCTGATACCATTCTGAGAAGTGAGAACATTCCTGGATCCCAACCTATTGAAATGATTCCTACCTTACCACTCTTCTTAGCTGCAGCATCAACATTTGCAAAATGCTCAGGAATTCTTGCGTGTGTATCAAAACTATCAACTACATTGAACATTTCAGCATACTTAGGTGTCTGCTCAGGAAGATCTGTAGCACTTCCGCCACCAAGTACAAGAACATCTATCTTGTCCTTCCAGTTCTCAATTTCAGAAACATTAAGAACTGCTGCTGTCTTATTCTTAATAGTCAGTTGTGATGGATCTCTACGAGAAAATACTGCTACGAGCTCCATATCTGGATTCTGCTCTATTGCAGCCTCAACACCTCTTGCAAGGTTACCATATCCTAAAATACCAATTCTAATACTCATGTTACTCTTTTCCTCCTGATTTCTTATATATTTTCCTCTTTTATTTAAACATCCTTCAAAAAGTCTGATAAAAAATTATCAGACTTTTAAATTTTAATATGTATCAGGTACTCACGTCAACATATCTTCCCACTTCTTAAGAAATTTTTTTATATAGTGAGTAAAGTAATAAAAAAAGTCATTTTTTTGATTTGAATCAATTGTTTATTTTTTAACATAGTTTATAATTTAGATAAATCGAAAATAAATAGTGTATATATTCTCGATATTTTGATAAAATATTCTTATCAAATTAAACGTAATTGAATATTGTTTATAGAAAGGAAGGTCTATTATGTCTACTGTAAATCTTAGAAAGGTTGCAATGATAGGTTGTGGATTCGTTGGAAGTGCTTCTGCTTTTGCTCTAATGCAGAGTGGCCTCTTCTCAGAGATGGTACTCATCGATGCTGATCAGAACAAAGCTGAAGGCGAAGCACTTGATATTAGTCACGGCCTGCCTTTTGCAAAACCAATGAAAATATATGCAGGCGGATATGATGATATTACTGATGCAGCTATCATTATTATTTCTGCTGGCGCAGCACAGAAGCCTGGTGAGACAAGACTTGATCTTGTTAAGAAGAACATTGGTATTTTCGGATCAATCATGCCTGAAATTAAAAAGAGAGATGTTGGCGGCATCCTCTTAATCGTAGCTAATCCTGTTGATATCCTGACTACAGCAGCACAGCGTATGTCTGGTCTTCCTGAAAGCCGCGTATTCGGTTCTGGTACAGTTCTTGATACAGCCAGATTCAAATACCTTCTTGGCGAACACTTAAGCGTTGATAGCCGTAACGTCCATGCATTTATAATTGGTGAACATGGTGACAGTGAGATTGCTGCTTGGAGCAGTGCTGATGTATCTGGCGTACCTATCAATACATTCTGCGAAATGCGTGGTCACTATGCGCATCAGGAATCAATGGAACGTATAGCTTCTGAAGTTAAGAACAGTGCTTACGAAATCATTGAGAAAAAGCATGCAACATACTACGGAATTGCAATGTCAGTTCGTCGTATATGTGAAGCTATCATAAGAGACGAGAAGTCAATTCTTCCTGTTTCAAGTGCTCTGCATGGTGAATTCTATGGAATTGAAGGAATATCACTTAGTATGCCAGCTATCGTAGGTGCTCATGGTATTGAGAACCTTATTCCAATCAAGCTGGACGTGTATGAAGAAGCAGCACTTAGGAAATCAGCTGAAACATTAAAGGCTGTTCTCGATGATGCAATGCCAGAGTAATATCTATTAAGTACCAAAAGGGCCATCACCTCATTAATCATGGGATGATAGCCCTTTTATTTATAGGATTTCATGTAATGCCCAATATTTATTTTTCCAATTAATTAATACTGGTGCTGTCTTAAAGGCTTCATCGCCTATATAGCACCTATCTTTTTCTTCATCAAATGTAAATTTCCTATCTTCTGCGTCATGTGTATTTATATATTCAAGTGCTTCCTGTAA
>CAMJFD010000113.1 GCA_946404845.1 uncultured Butyrivibrio sp.
TCTTCATCAAATGTAAATTTCCTATCTTCTGCGTCATGTGTATTTATATATTCAGGTGCTTCCTGTAACGTCTCTTCTCCCTTACATAAATGTACATTCATAATCAAACCTCCTTGATACTATTCAGACCGAATTACATATACTAACTATTATATATCAGAAATAAATTATACCACTTAATTAAAAATCATTTATGACTTTTTGTCACTACATTCCAAAGCCATGTAAAAAGAAAATAAGCCATTTGGGGGTTACTCCAAATGGCTACTAGTGGGTTATAAATCTATATTTAGAAAGAAAAAAGCATATTAAAATGGATTAGAATAATCTATTTCCATACTGAGCAGTTCTACTACAGAATACTACATAATCATGAGCTGCTTCTTTAAAAAATTCTTTTACCTTATTCAACATAATTCAAATCTCCTTTCGAATTATCAGTCAAATCTTCATATTTGACTTTCATATTTATCCTTTGACTAATTGCATTTTATATCAAAGTAATTTACAATACTTGTCAAAAGATGATTAAAAGTAGCCAAATCTTGCTTTATAATTTCTTTATATTTAACCAAAACCGCTACATTCCTTTATATATAAGGAGTTATGTAATATATGCTTCCAATTTATGAAAACCAATCAGCCAATTTAGAAATAATATATAAAAAACCAGAACATGAAAGTCCACATCTCCATAAATCATTAGAGCTCGTTTATGTAACTAGTGGCAGCCTTGAAATAGGAATTGGTCAAAATTTGTTCCATATGGAAAAAGGTGATTTTGCTGCTGTTTTTCCAGGACTGATACATCACTATCAGGTATTTGATTACTCAAACAGCCGAGCTGTATATATTCTGGTCGATCCATCACTATCCGGAATATATATAGATACGCTTCAATCACTTTCTCCAGAAAATCCTGTAATCAATCGCAAGCTATTACACCCGGATGTGGAATACTGTATAGGAAATCTAATTCAGAACACCTATGAATCACTTGTCACAGATGAATCTATATCGCTTTCAAATGATACTGTTCCTTCTGTAAATATGATGAACCGTGCTTTTGTACAGATAATCATGACGAGATGCTTTCCTCTATACAAAATGGTGGACAGATCTATTTTTGACAGTGATGACCTTGTATTTCGCAGTATATCTTATATTTCCGCTCATTATACAGAGGACATATCACTCACCTCCATGGCTAAGGATTTGTACGTGAGCCCATACACTTTATCAAGGCTATTTTCCAACACATTTCACAGGAATTTCAATTCTTATGTAAATGAAATAAGACTGGAACAGGCTACCAAAATATTAGAATATACAGATCAGACAATAACAGAAGCCTGTATGAATTCTGGCTTTGAAAGCCAGAGAACCTTTAACAGAGTTTTCAAAGAAAAATATCATATGTCACCTAGACAGTTCAAGGATTCATTTAAAATCTAATGAAACATTAAAAGAGACCTCACACCGCAGATAACTACGATGTGAGGTCTTATTATAATCAATCAGTTAATTAAAACTAATTACTTCTTGATATTGAAAGCAGCCTTTCCTGGGAACTCAGCTGAATCACCAAGAGCCTCTTCAATTCTAAGAAGCTGGTTGTACTTAGCTACACGCTCAGATCTTGAAGGAGCACCTGTCTTGATCTGTCCAGCGTTAAGAGCTACAGCAAGATCAGCGATTGTTGTATCTTCTGTCTCACCTGATCTGTGTGATACGATTGCTGTATAGTGAGCCTTGTGAGCCATCTTGATAGCATCAAGAGTCTCTGAGATAGAACCGATCTGGTTAACCTTGATAAGGATTGAGTTACCAGCACCAAGCTCGATACCCTTCTTAAGTCTCTCTGTGTTAGTAACGAATAAGTCATCACCAACGAGCTGTACCTTATCACCGATTTCAGCTGTCATCTTCTTCCAGCCTTCCCAGTCTTCTTCATCAAGACCATCTTCGATTGAGTAGATAGGATACTTCTCAACAAGACTCTTCCAGTGAGCGATAAGCTCGTCTGATGTGAAGTCTCTTCCTGACTTTGGCTGATGATAGAATCCGATACCCTTGTCGCTCTTCCATTCTGATGAAGCAGCGTCCATAGCGATAACGAAATCTTCGCCTGGCTTGTAACCAGCATCCTTTACAGCCTGAAGAATATGCTCGATTGTATCTTCATCGCTATCAAGGTTAGGAGCGAAACCACCTTCGTCACCTACAGCTGTTGTATTGCCTTCCTTCTTAAGAAGAGCCTGAAGAGCATGGAATACTTCTGTACACCACTGAAGACCTTCTCTGAATGACTTAGCACCAGCTGGCATGATCATGAATTCCTGTGTATCTACTGAGTTAGTAGCATGAGCACCACCGTTAAGGATGTTCATCATTGGAAGTGGAAGCTTTGTTCCGTTAACACCACCAAAGAATCTATAAAGAGGAATATCAAGAGAAGCTGCAGCAGCCTTACAGCAAGCAATAGAAACTGCAAGGATAGCGTTAGCACCAAGATTAGACTTGTTAGGTGTTCCATCAGCCTTGATCATAGCAGCATCGATAGCATAGATATCAGAAGCATCCATACCAACGAGTACTTCGTTGATTGTTGTGTTGATGTTTTCAACAGCCTTTGATACGCCCTTTCCACCAAATTTAGATTTATCGCCATCTCTAAGTTCGTGAGCTTCGAACTGACCTGTTGAAGCACCACTTGGAGAAGCACCAAATCCTACTGTACCATCAGCAAGATGTACCTCAGCTTCAACTGTTGGGTTACCTCTTGAGTCGATAATTTCACGTCCGATGACTTTTTCAATCTGTAAATAATCCTTCATATTTACCTCCTAAATAAATTTGAATATTATAATAATAATCTCAGTCAAATAGATTACGCAAATATAATATCACATATGAAAAGAAATTTTAATCACAAGTTGTTATTTTTTTGACAAAATTTATGATTTCTAATAAAAAAATCATTTTTTCAGCCATCTAACTCATGAATAACTTCTTTTTTGACTTTTTTAAAGAAGAAAATTGAGCATATAACTGAAACAATCTCCGCTATTGGATATGCCAGCCATACCATATTGACATTTCCTGTCTGGGCAAGAAGCCATGCTACCGGAACCAGAATAACAAGCTGTCTTGCTACAGATATTATGAGAGAATAAATACTCTTGGCAAAAGCCTGAAAAACTGAGCCAAGTGCAATACTGATACCTGCTATAGGAAAATGCACCGCAATTATTCTAAGAGCCGGCTCACCAAGTGCGAGCATATCCTCAGATGCATTAAAAAATCCCAGAAGCACACCAGGAATTGCTTCAAATATAAGTGTTCCAACAAGCATTATGCTAAATGCAAGTGTTATACCGAATCTAAGAGCCTCAAGTATTCTCTCTCTTTTACGTGCACCATAGTTATATGCAAGAACTGGAATAATACCATTATTAAGTCCGAATACAGGCATAAAGAAAAAGCTCTGTAATTTAAAATAAACGCCAAATACCGCTGTAGCTGTACTAGAAAATGCCATAAGTATCTTGTTCATTGAAAATGTCATGATTGATCCAATGGAAACCATAAGTATAGAAGGTATTCCTACCATATATATTTCCTTGATGATCTCTATCTTAGGTCTGAATACTTCTTTTACAGAGAGCTGAATCTCTGTATTAAATTTGACATTCATAATAACGCCCAATATAGAACTGATTACCTGTCCAAAAATTGTTGCATAAGCAGCACCAGCAACTCCAAGTGCTGGGAAGCCAAATAATCCAAAGATAAGAATTGGATCCATGATAATATTTATAATTGCACCAGTCATCTGAGATATCATGCTAAAGAAAGTCTTACCTGTAGACTGAAGAAGTCTTTCAAAATTAACCTGCATAAATACACCAATTGACAGGCACATTACTATTCCAAGATATGTTTCTCCATATTCCAGAATCTCTGCATCATTTGTCTGAGCTGCTATGAAGCCCTTTGATCCAAATATTCCTACAATAAGGAATACCACATAACTGCAAAGTGCAAGTAATACAGATGTATTAGCTGCTGCATTTGATCTGTCAAATTTTTTCTCTCCAAGTGATCTTGAGAGTATCGCATTAACACCAACTCCTGTTCCTGAAGCTACTGCTATTATCATATTCTGTAGCGGAAATGCCAGTGTAACTGCTGTAAGCGCATTCTCACTTAGCTGAGCAACAAAAATACTATCTACTATATTATATAATGCCTGCACCAACATAGATGCCATCATTGGAAGTGACATAGTTACAATCAGCTTTTTTACAGGCATAACACCCATTTTATTTTCTTTTCTCTGTTCCATTGCTTCTCTCCCTTTTTAATTAATACACAATAGGGAATTATATCAGAATGAATTAATAAAAAAAAGACTGCTGAATATATATCATACATAAAGCAGTCTTTTGAATTAACTTATATCATATATCTTATTCCGTTGTAGTAGTATCTGTTGTTGTGGTCTCACCAGCAAGTTCATCAAGCACCTTATCCAAAGTACTTCCTCCAAATGCATTTATCTCTAGCCTGTACCATCCGCCTGAAACTCTTATATATTTGTAGCCTTCATACTTAACAATGCTTCTCTTCCTGCCAGAAACGAGTGCATCAAGCGTCACATCAAGGTCAGTACCATTATATACAAGTAATGATGGAACATACCATCCATTGGATTTTTTGTAAAAAGTCTTACCATCATATTCTACAGTAGTCTCGTCATCCACCTGCCCATCTGCTGGCTGGAGTTCTGTAGCATTTGACTCAATGCTGTTTCCAAACATCAGAAATATCACGCAAAAAAGTGATACATACTTTAATAGACAATTCCTCATAATCTGCCACCTCATAGATCTTAAGCATAACTTCAAAAACGTATGTAACTATTATATTTATTATACTATATAGCTTTGAAGATATTTCTAAATTTATAATTTTTTATACTTTTTTAATCAGAATTCAGTACATATAGTTTATAATAGTATTGGGTATTTGTATTTATTAACTTTTGATTAAATGGAGTGTTATGTATAATACAGAATTCTATGAAGTAAAATTTGATATGGACACTTATGACATAAGTAATACAGCCAACGCTCCTTTCTATAGTTTCCTTGGAGACAGACTTTATCATCCATTTAACCGTCTTGTATACAAAGACGATTTTCCGATATTACTTAGTCATATAGAAAATGAAAATTGGGAAGTTTTTCCAATTCGTCTTATTGCGCCTAATCATAGCCTTGTATGGTGCAATACGAAAATAATGGATGTATCAGATAATAAGTGTACTCTGCATTTTCTTCCACTGGATATAGCTTATGATGTAGTTACCAATATCAAGAACAGTCTTTTTTCATATAACTATATTCTGGAATCCTATGATGATGAATTCTTTGAATATGATGACAACAGACAAATTATCGAAGTATTCAAAATACACAGAAATAAACAACTCTTATTTTCAGGCCCTATAGAAGATTTTGAAAGAATGCTAAAAAATAATACTTCTAATGAAGAAGAAAAATATGAAATCAGCAATCTCATTAATAATATTCGTCTTGGAAATGGATTTTTTACCCTTGATATCAAAAAGAATATTATTGATGATAACCCTGATATGATTCACACACTGATAAAAGGTGCATCTTTTACAGATGACATAGGTAATATAAAATCTTCTGGTTATATACATCTAAGCTCTGATATGCAATATGAAATAGCAGCTTCTACCCAGACAGATTATCTTACCGGCGTTCTGAATAAAGCAGATATTACTGCAAAGGCAATTGACTATATTGATACCAAAAAGCTCCTAAATACAACTCTTGTAATTATTGATGTTGATCATTTCAAGGATGTAAATGATACCTATGGACATCAGGCAGGTGATGAAGTCCTGAGAAAAGTCGCTTCTATCATAGACAGAGAAGCCGGAAGTAGTAGTGTTGTGGGCCGAATAGGCGGTGATGAATTCCTCGTATTATTCAGAGGAATTGATAACATGGAAGATTACAGAGAATACTTGCGTGGTATCAAGAATGCCATTCATATAGCTTTTCCTGCAGATAAAAAAGATGTTCAGCCTTATGTAACCCTGTCAATTGGATGTGCATCATATCCAAAAGATGCCAAAAACTATTCAGATCTGCTCACACTGGCTGATTACGCCCTTTATCTTGCTAAAAAGAAAGGACGCGACCGATATATTATTTATAATGAGATGCTGCATGACTCTTTGGAAAACATACGAAATGGCAAAAGCAGTTCATTTAGTATAAATAACAGACGCGCATCTTCTAAATATGAAATAGTCTGCGATCTAATGAATAAGGCATACACAGATACAAATTATACATTTAATCAGTTTCTTGATGACATTATTCTGGATCTGGAAATTGAAAGAATAAATGTATATAAAGGTACACCATATGAATTTGTAAAAAGCTGCGGTAATACTATTACACCTGTAGAACAACTAAAAAAGACAAATGTATATATTAACTCTCCTGTATATCAGGAATTATTCGATGATAAAGGCTGCTATGTATGTAACAATAACATTTATTTTAAAGAAAGAGACTATGATATTTATAAACAGCTGACTGATAATAATATTTATAGTCTTATTCAGTATAAAGCCTTTGATTCTAATAACACTCCAGTCCTCATAAGTTTTGAAGCTACCAGAAAAACTATCGGATGGCATCCAGAACTCATAATGCTATTAGGACTTCTAAGTAAAGTCCTGTCGCAGTTCAAGATTGATTAAAAATATGATTGTAAAAAAGTCATGTATCTCAAACCAGATACATGACTTTTTAATTACTTATTTATATTTCTTTTTAATCTCTTGATATATCTATATCACTTTCATTTCTCAATAAGTTTTCCAGATACTTAAGAGCCTGTTTTTTACTATTAGCACACACTTTAACTGTAAATTTGTAATGACGCTTTGCTTTCTTAATTTGCTCAGCTTCATTTATAAGTTCTTCTTTGGTTTTCTCTCTTAAGAGATCCATAATATCACTTGCAGCAAATTTCTTGAGCATCTCTTTGTCATAGTCATTTAGCTCATATGACTCGATGATATTTATTATTTTTCCAAGTTCCAGGTAACTATTATTTATAAAGGTATTATAATCGTCCCACTTTTCTCCGTTAAAACCTTCTTTTCGAAAATCGTGTTCAGCGTTAAAAAATTCTTCCTGAGTTATACCTCTTGATTTAACCCAATCAAGGACATACCACTTCCATATCTGCTTTCTCTTACAATCAACATCTTCATGATAAATGTTGATCATCTTACGATTCATGGCTTCTGCGGCAGTAGTAACTGCATCTTTATCCATAGATGACAATACATAGCTCTCTCCGGAATATATTCTCTCTTCATTCTCATTCTCTATAGTAAGCGCCATTCTGTCATCTGTAATCTTTGAGATAAAAAGCGAAATATCACCTATTTTTGCCATACAAAGTCTTCTCTGTGATAGCAGACCATTCTTATGTGTGACAAATATATCTAATACCTGATCTGGTTTTATGTACTGGAAAACATTCGCCATAAACCACCTGACTCTTTCTTAATCAAAAATCATTATTGCATATATAGTAAGTACACATATAAAAGCCTGAACAATAACAAATCTAAATACTACATGTGTATTAGACCATTCAAGATTCTTTCTGACATGGTCATGTAATGGTGTTCTTGTATTCTTAAGAATATGTATCTTACAGAATCTGATAAGAGCCACCTTAAGGAGTCCAAGACCTCCATCAAGTATCAGCACTAATGACAGAAGTATATATAATAATGGACTTCCACTCTTAAGTGCTACTATTGCAACAAATATGCCCATTGCTCTTGATCCTGCATCTCCCATCAAAATAATTGATGGTGTTGCATTAAACCACAGATAAGCCATAAGGCACATAATAAATAATACTATTACATATGAGAACTCTCCGCACTCTCCAAATATTTCATATGCTGCATAGAATCCCATAAGAGTTGTTATAACAAGTGATGCAGATAAGCCATCTACACCATCTGAACAGTTCGTTACGTTAATTGCTACCCATACAAGAATAATTGTAAGAAGGCCAAATAACCATACCGGAAGCTCTATAGTAGCTCCTGCAAACGGAATATACATAGCTGTTCCATTAAAATATATGTAATTAACAGCTACAAGAGCAGCTATTACAAAATCTAGAAAGCCCTTTAAGTACTCTCCCCATGGTTTAGCTGATGCATCATCCAGAAAACCTGTTATCATTTCAAATACTACTAATAACAAATAAATTACAAGCTCAACACTAAGCTCTGCAAAAATAAGAGCTGAAAGTGTAAATACAAGGACAAAGATTATACCTGCACCTCTTGCCTTTCCAGCTGACTTTGCTCCTTCTACAGCAAATGCTCTGCCCTGATCTGATGGAAGATACTTCTTGAATTTAGCAGTAGCATATGCAGTACCACCAAATGCAAATAAAGCTCCTAATAATAAAATCAGGTAATAATCAATATCTGTAAATAAACCTAACATTTTAAAAATCCCTCTGTTCTTTACTCATAGTTATTTTGATTATAACTCTTTTTTTCATTAATTCCTAGACGCTTAAAAAGCACTGTTTAATTGGATTTGTAGATAACTTATATATTTTTTTAAATTTATACTAGTAATTTAAAAAAGTTGTGTTATAATTTGTTTGTTTAATAAACTAATTATATAACGCATTGATAAAAGTAAATTATTTTACTTTTTTGTAAAATTATGCTTGTAGTTTTGCTGATATTAGTGTATTATACAGTCGTGTTAATTTTTTACCAAAGTATTTTAGGTTGGAGGAAACAAAATGGACGTAGCTAAAACAACCGTTTGTGAAGAAAAGGGACCTATCACAGACGAGCTGCTTAATAAAATGGACGCCTACTGGCGCGCAGCTAACTATCTTTCTGCAGGACAGCTTTATCTTTTAGATAATCCTCTCCTCAAGAAACCACTTACTAATGACATGATCAAGAAAAAGATCGTAGGACACTGGGGAACAGTACCTGGACAGAACTTCGTATATGTTCACCTTAACCGTGCCATTAAGAGATATGACCTTGATATGATTTTATTATCAGGCCCAGGACATGGCGGAAACTTCTATGTAGCTAATACATATCTTGAAGGAACATATAGTGAAATTTATCCAAACGTAAGTGAGGATGAAGAAGGTATGAAGAAGCTGTTCAAGCAGTTCTCATTCCCAGGCGGTGTTCCAAGCCATTGTGCACCAGAAACACCAGGTTCAATCAATGAAGGTGGTGAACTTGGATACTCAATCGCACATGCTTTTGGTGCTGTATTTGATAATCCAGACCTTATTGCTACTGTTACTGTAGGTGACGGTGAGGCTGAAACTGGCCCACTTGCTACTTCATGGCAGTCAAATAAATTCTTAAATCCTATCACAGATGGTGCAGTTCTTCCTATTCTGCACATGAACGGATATAAGATTGCTAACCCAACAATTCTTTCACGTATTTCTCACGAAGAACTTCAGAAGTACTTTGAAGGTATGGGTTGGAAGCCTTACTTCGTAGAAGGCAGCGATCCTATGACAATGCACAAGCTTATGGCTGAGACAATGGATACTGTTATCGAAGAGATCAAGGCTATTCAGGAACATGCTCGTACAACAGGCGATACAAAGAGACCAATGTGGCCAATGATCGTACTTAAGACTCCTAAGGGATGGACAGGTCCAGACTATGTTGATGGAGATAAGGTTGAAGATTATTGGAGAGCTCATCAGGTACCTATCATGATGGACAAGCCAAACCACATCGAACTCCTTGACAAGTGGCTAAGGAGCTACAAGCCAGAAGAGCTCTTCACAGAGGATGGTAAGCTCATCCCTGAATTAAAGGCTCTTGCACCAACAGGAAATCACAGAATAGGTGCTAACCCTAACGGTAATGGTGGTCTTCTTCTTCGTGATCTTAGACTTCCAGATTTCCGTGACTATGCATTTGACGTTAAGGAACCAGGTAGCAAGGATGGTCAGGATATGATCGAACTTGGTAACTTCGTTAGAGATATAATCAAGTTAAATCAGGAAAGCAGAAACTTCAGAGTATTTGGTCCTGATGAAACTAATTCAAACAGACTTAATGCAGTATTCCAGGAAACAAATCGTGTATGGAACGCTGATACAATTTCAGAAGATGATGCTCTTAACGCTGATGGTCGTGTTATGGATTCAATGCTGTCAGAGCATATGTGTGAAGGCTGGCTTGAAGGATATCTTCTTACAGGTCGTCATGGCTTCTTTGCAAGTTATGAAGCTTTCATCAGAATCATCGATTCAATGGTAGCTCAGCACGCTAAGTGGCTGAAGGTTTGTAACCAGCTTCCATGGAGAGAAGAAATCGCTTCTCTTAACCTTCTTCTGTCATCAAACGTATGGCAGCAGGATCATAACGGATTTACACACCAGGATCCAGGATTTATGGATCACATTGCTAATAAGAAAGCAGACGTTGTACGTCTCTATCTTCCACCAGACGCTAACTGCTTACTGTCATGCTTCGATCACTGCGTACGTAGCCGTAACTATGTAAACGTAATCGTTGCATCTAAGCACCCTCGTCCACAGTGGCTCACTATGGAGCAGGCTGTTAAGCACTGTACTCAGGGTATTGGTATCTGGGATTGGGCATCAAATGATGCTGGACAGGAACCTGATATTGTATTTGCTTGTGCTGGTGAAACACCAACTCTTGAAGCACTTGCTGCAGTATCTATCCTTAACGAAGAGCTTCCAGAAGTTAAGATTCGTTTCATCAACGTAGTTGACTTATTCAAGCTCCAGCCACAGTCAGAGCATCCACACGGATTATCTGATGCTGAATATGATATCCTCTTCACAAAGGATAAGCCAGTTATCTTTAATTTCCATGGCTATCCAACACTTATTCATGAGCTCACATACAGACGTCACAACAACCGTCTCATGCACGTTCGTGGATATCAGGAAGAAGGAACAATCACAACTCCATTCGATATGCGTGTTCAGAACGATATTGATAGATTCCATCTTGTTATGGATGCTATTAAGTATCTTCCACAGCTTGGTAACCGCGGTGCATATCTGTACCAGAAGATGAGTGACAAGCTTGTTGAGCACAAACAGTATATCCATGAAGTAGGTCTTGACCTTCCAGAAGTTGCTGATTGGAAATGGAATAAGAAATAATTTTTATTTCAATTAACTAGTTTTTATCATCTTACAAATACATAACCCTACTAAAAAGGCTCAGTAATCATCCGCCAAATGATTACTG
>CAMJFD010000114.1 GCA_946404845.1 uncultured Butyrivibrio sp.
GATCCGATGCTCCTGTAAGGAGAAAAGGCGGAATGCACAGAAGAAAGAAAGTTTGTGTTTTCTGTGGTAAGGACAACGCTATTGATTATAAGGATACAGCTAAGTTAAAGAAGTTTGTTTCTGAAAGTGGAAAGATTCTTCCAAGACGTATCACAGGTAACTGTGCTAAGCATCAGAGAGAGATTACTGTAGCTATTAAGCGTGCAAGACACATCGCTCTTATGCCATACGAAGCTGAATAATATCGGTATATAATGAACTTTCAAAGACATCTTTTAGATTATTCTAAAAGGTGTCTTTTTCTTTTTTTATTTCATGGAATCAATGACAATTAAGGGTGTATATATGTTTGAGGACATATGTTATAATTTATATATCTATGTGATGAATTAAAATGTAGATGAAAGACTAGATTCAATAAGTCGGTTTAGATAGAGAACATATACGTTTGACAACCACAGCTAAAAGAAAGGCAAAAGAATGTCTAATAAACGCGGAATAAAGCTGAAAGGAAGACTTAAAACTTTCCTTCAGGTATTTATGTATCTAGGAATCATAATTCTATTGGTTACAATAGCTATATATACTGTTGATATAACAGCAGGACTTATACTGACAGCATTTGACTTACTATATTTTATTGCTGTTATATATCTTAATTTCTATAATAAGCCAATCATAATGAATGAGCTTGTAAGCTTTGCGACTGAATATGGACAGATTCAGAAAAAGCTGCTGCGAGAACTTGAACTTGCGCATGCACTTCTCGATGATACAGGTAAGGTTGTATGGACAAATGCTGCCTTTGAGAAAATTGTTCATCAGGAAAAGGGATATAGAAGATCTATCACAACTCTTTTCCCTAATATTACAATTGATAAATTCCCTACATCAGATGAAACAACTCAGGTAGATGTAGAATATGAGAACAACTTCTACATCATTAAGATGAAAAAGATTTCTCTAATGGAAATGGCTATTAACAGTGACATTATAGATGCAAATGGTTATGAAGGACATCTCATTGCTGTATATATGTTTGACAGAACAGCACTTAAGCTGGCACTTGAAGAAGTAGATAATCAGTCACTTGCTACTGGACTTATCTATCTGGATAACTATGATGAAGCTCTTGAAAGCGTAGAGGAAGTTAGAAGATCTCTTTTAACAGCGCTGATCGATAGAAAGATTAACAAATACATCGCGTCCTGTGATGGTATTTCCAAGAAGATAGAAAAAGATAAGTACTTTGTAGTTATGCCTAAGAAATCTTGCCAGATGCTGCAGGAAGCCAGATTCGATATCCTTGAGGATGTTAAGACTGTAAATATCGGTAATGAAATGGCAGTTACACTTAGTATAGGTATTGGTATTGGCGGACTTTCATATGCACAGAATTATGAGTTTGCCAGAAATGCAATTGATCTTGCTCTTGGTAGAGGCGGAGATCAGGCTGTTGTTAAGAATCCAGAAAACGTTGTTTATTATGGTGGTAAGAGTCAGCAGGTTGAGAAGAGCACACGAGTAAAGGCAAGAGTTAAGGCACATGCCCTTAAAGAGATAATTACTTCCAAGGATACTGTAATCGTTATGGGACACAGACTTGGAGATGCAGATAGTTTTGGCGCATCTGTAGGTATATATAGAGTTGCCAAGACACTTAACAGAAAATGCCATATTGTTCTGAATGATGTTACAGCATCTATGAAGCCACTGGTTGATCTGTTCAAAGATAATCCTGATTATGATAATGATATGATTATTAGTAGCCAGCAGGCGATAGACCTTGCGGGTAATAGTACAGTACTTGTTGTTGTAGATGTTAATAAGCCTAGTATTACTGAATGTCCTGAACTACTAAGATTTGTTAAGTCAATTGTGGTATTTGATCACCATAGACAGGGATCAGAAGTAATCGAGAATGCAACACTTTCATATGTAGAGCCATATGCATCAAGTGCCTGCGAAATGGTATCAGAGATACTTCAGTACATAGGTGAAAATGTTAAGATTCATACAGAAGAAGCTGACAGTATGTATTCAGGTATTGTTGTTGATACAAATAATTTCAATAATAAGACTGGTGTACGTACATTTGAAGCAGCAGCATTTCTTAGAAGAAATGGTGCAGATGTAACAAGAGTCAGAAAGCTCTTTAGAGAAGATGCCAATGATTATAAGGCAAAAGCAGATGCTGTAAGTCAGGCAGAGATATATAGAGGTGCCTACGCTATTTCTATATGTTCAAGTGATGAGGTTGCAAGTCCAACTGTAGTAGCTGCTCAGGCTGCAAATGAGCTTCTGAATATAAAAGGCGTAAGAGCCAGTTTTGTATGTACAGAATATCAGAATCAGATATATATAAGTGCAAGATCTATAGATGAAGTTAATGTTCAGATTATTATGGAGAGACTTGGCGGCGGTGGTCATATGAATGTTGCCGGAGCCCAGATGGACAATACATCATCTATTGAGGCGATTGATGTAATTAAGAGGACCCTGGATAGTATGATAGAAAATGGGGAACTTGGTTAAAGATATACGGAGGAAGAAATGATATGAAAATAATATTACTTGAAGATGTTAAATCCCTTGGCAAAAAAGGCCAGATTGTAAATGTAAGTGATGGATATGCCAGAAACCTTATATTACCTAAAAAGCTCGGCGTTGAAGCTAATAATAAAAATCTTAATGAATTAAAAAATCAGCAGAAGAGAGATGCTAAGGCTGCTCAGGAACTGCTTGAAGAGATGCAGGAATATGCTAAGCAGATTGAAGAAAAAACTGTTGAAGTTACAATGAAAGCTGGTGAAGGCGGAAGAGTATTTGGCTCAGTATCATCTAAGGAAATTGTGACTGCAGCAAAAGAACAGTTCGGATTTGTAATAGATAAAAAGAAAGTACAACTTCCTGAACCAATAAGAGCATTTGGATATACAGATGTTCCAGTAAAGCTGCATCCACAGGTTACAGCTACACTTAGAGTTCACGTAGCAGAAAAATAAAAGGAATTGGGGCAAAATAAATGGCAGATGATATTATAGCAAAAAGAACTGTGCCCAATAGCCTGGAAGCTGAACAATCAGTTGTAGGTGCCATGATTATAGATAAGGCTGCCATTGATACAGCCTCGGAATTAATTATTGGGCAGGATTTTTATGATCACCAGTTAGGACTATTGTTTGATACAATGGTCGAACTAAATAAAGAGGGAACAGCTGTAGATATTGTTACCCTGCAGAACAGACTTAAGGATAAAAATGCATCACCACAGGTGAGTAGTATAGAATACCTGAGCCAGCTCGTAACAGCAGTTCCAACATCAGCAAATGTAAAATATTATGCAAATATTGTGGCTGAAAAAGCTACGCTTAGAAAGTTGATACATGTAAGTCAGGAAACAATTGATTCATGTTATTCTGATACAGACAATCTTGAAGGCATATTAAATGAAACTGAAAAGAAGGTTTTTCAGGTTACTCAAAATAGAAATTCTGGAGAGTTTACACCAATAAGTGAAGTTGTAATGAATGCACTTACCAGAATAGAAAAAGCCAGCAAGATGAAGGGTTCAGTATCTGGACTTGCAACAGGATTTACAGATCTTGATTACCAGACAGCTGGAATGCAGCCATCTGACCTTGTCCTGATAGCGGCCAGACCTGCCATGGGTAAGACGGCATTTGTATTAAATATAGCAGAGTATATGGCGTTTCATCAGAATCAGACAGTAGCAATATTCTCACTCGAAATGTCTAAGGAACAGCTGGTTAACCGTCTCCTTTCAATGGAATCACATGTAGATGCCCAGCACATGAGGACAGGTAATATGTCCGATATGGAATGGGAAAAACTAATTGAAAGTGCTGACGTTGTCGGAAGTTCCAACCTGATAATTGATGATACTCCTGGTATTACGATACAGGAACTTAGATCCAAGTGTAGAAAGTACAAGCTGGAACATGATCTTAAGATAATAATGATCGACTATTTACAGCTTATGAGTGGTAGTGGTGGACGTTCTTCTGAATCAAGACAGCAGGAAATCTCAGAAATATCAAGATCTTTGAAGGCCCTTGCGAGGGAACTGGATGTACCTGTAATAGCTCTGTCACAGCTCTCACGTGCAGTTGAGCAGAGACCAGATCACAGACCTATGTTGTCTGATCTGCGTGAATCTGGTGCGATCGAGCAGGATGCCGATATGGTTATGTTCATATACAGAGATGATTATTACAATAAAGATACTGAGAAAAAAGGAATTGCAGATATCATAATAGCCAAGCAGAGACACGGTCCTATTGGAACAGTCAGTCTGTTATGGCTTCCAGAATTTACTAAGTTTGCAAATCTTGAAAGAAACAGACAGCAGTAAAGATAATAATACAAAAAGAAAGGCTTCAGTTCATATGAACTGAAGCCTTTATACTTAAGTTGCTATATATCGTTTTAAATTAGCCCTGTGAAATAGCGCCTACTGGGCACTGACCAGCGCATGAACCACAGTCGATACATGTGTTAGGATCGATCTCGAACTGAGACTCTCCCTGAGAAATAGCTGAAACAGGACACTGACCTGCACATGAACCGCAGCTAATGCATGAATCGTTAATTACATATGCCATAGTATTAATCTCCTTCCTTACCTGTAAATAAACATAACATTGTAACAATATATTAGAGTGACATTTGCCATTGTCACATTGTTACAGAATTATCATATATCAACAAAGACAAATTATCAAGTTAAATTGTCTTTATAAATCACCAAGAACCTGCAGAGCATTATCAGCTATTACAACCTCAAAATGTTCATCCAGATACTGCTGTCCAAGACGAGAATTGAACTGTGTCTGACCATATTCTGTCAGAATAGAACAAATACCATCAAATACAGACTGTGACATATCATCTCTGTGTAATATCAGATAATATTTTCCAGCACCTTCACTCTTATAAAGAGTATTTCTGCCAGTATATTTACCCTTAATAACAGCAGCGAACTTAGATACATCATGCAGTGAATTAAATGCATATGTCTGTGAAGCAGCTGAACTTGTTGTAGTAACCTTTATACTGCCTGTTTTTTCTTTGGTCTTACGAGATGGAACTGCTGGTTCATCGCCATTATCTTCATAAGAGCCAAGATCACCTTGCTGTAGTCTGTGGAATAATCCCATTACGTCATCATCTGCTTCAAATCCAAGATCATCATCTGAGTCTTCGTCATGAACAGATGGAGCAAAGTTAGAGAACCTTGTATCGAGTTCTTCAGGATCATCGACCTTTGTTATAATAAGCACAATGCATTCTGCATTGATTGGAATAGCTTCTATCATTAGCGGAATATCTTCCGCATCAAATCCAAATTGAAAACTTGCCTGCTGCATCATATCACGGAACAAATCTTTTGCCTTATCAGTGCCATAGGCCAGTTCGCTTATTTTAATCTGCCTGTTAGCAAGGTCCTCTCTGGTGAGTGTACAACGTATCTGATGTTCATTCACTCTCTCAATCTTCATTGTGAGCACCTCCCTTACTTTTGAATTATGGTTATACTAAAATATAGAAACACCATTGTCAATAGATGTATCGTCATCTGAGACAAATTTAATATATATTTTAGAATAAAAAATAAATAAAAAATGCTTGCAAAATTTTTATTTATATAATAAAATCTTTTCTTGCAAGATGCCTCGACGATTTTGTATCGGAAAGGAGGCACGATAGTTTAGAAATTTTACTTATAATTGTTCTATAAAGTCTTTATAGAACGTCTTACAAGTCATGAAACATTCTGTTTCATGTGGAGATCAAATTTAAATCCCTTATTTTTAAACAATCAACACATTCATTTATTTATTTAACATTATTATACTATATGTTGTGCAATAAAGATATAAAATTACATTTTATTGTGGCAAACATTAGATACAGTCAAAGCATCTTGACCAAAAATAATATTGTCGTTATATAGAGGAATTTATCACTTCCTTTTGGTCACCTTAAAGGCCTTCTTAGTTCAGAATCAGTCAGTAAAAAGTAGTAAAAAGAACACAGAGGACCCCGCCTTAAGTTCACTGATATTAAGGATACTTTAAGGAGTTTAATAATGACGTAAAGTTAATAGTTTGGTATAATAAAGGGCGATTGAAAGGAGCCGGAGATAATGAAGAAAAAAGTATTACCGGTGATCATTGTGATCGCCTTTATTATATTAATAGGAATTATATATGCAGGACAGTTATTTTATGAAAAATTTTCATATAGTAAGGATCGGGCAGATCTGTCTGCATATTTTGGAATAGAAAATAGCGAGGATGTACCTGTTATATATGGAAATGAACAAATAGAAATATATGCCAAAAATACAGATGGCAAATATTATCTCGATTTTGATTCAGTACAGACATATTTAAATGACAGATTCTATTATGGACAAAATGATGGAATACTCGTATATACAACCCCTACAGCTATTATAACAGCTGCAGTTGATGCGTCTTCATGGACATCCACAGATGGAACATCTAACGATGAAGGATATAAGATTGCATACCTTGATGGTGAAACTTTATATGTTGCACTTGATTATGTTCAGAAATATACAGACTTTGAATATCAGTCCTATTCTGAGCCTGATCGTATCCAGGTAACAGCAAGCTGGGATGAAGAGCAGACAACAGCTACTATTAATAAAGAAACAGCACTTAGAATTCGCGGCGGAGTTAAGAGCGAGATTCTAGAAGACCTCGAAAAAGGCGAAACGGTTGTAGTTCTTGAAAAAATGGAGAACTGGTCTAAAGTAAAATCTGGTGATGCTTTTATAGGATATGTTGAGAATAAGAGATTATCAGATGAGACAACAGCAGTTCCAGCTCATGAAGCTGTATATGTAGAACCAGAGTATACATCAATTTCTAAAGACTACAAGATAAATGTAGGATTCCATGCAATAGGTGGTACAGCTGGTAACGACACACTTCAGAGCGTTGTTGCAAATACAAAGAGTCTTAATACTATAGCTCCTACATGGATTTCAATTTCAGATAATAGTGGAAATATTAGAAGTTATGCTTCTGCTGATTATGTAACACAGGCGCATGCACTTGGACTTGAAGTATGGGCGGCAGTTGATAATTTTAATGGACCAGAAGACGTTTCAACTGAAGAAGTTCTGACACATGCTTCTTCCAGAGCAAATCTTATCAGTCAGATCATGCAGCAGGTTGATACATACGGCTTTGATGGAATCAATCTTGATTTCGAGCTTATAGGTGAGAGTTATGCACAGTCTTACATAGAATTTATAAGAGAGCTTTCAGTTTCCTGCAGAGCAAAAGGAATTGTTTTTTCTATTGATAACTATGTTCCGATGAATTTCAATAATCACTATGATCTGGAGGAACAGGGAATAGTAGCAGATTATGTTCTGATTATGGGATATGATGAACATTATGCGGGAAGTGAAGAAGCTGGTTCTGTAGCTTCAATTGATTATGTAGAAAATGGTATTGTAGACGCCATAGCAATGGTAGATGCATCAAAGGTATTGAATGCAATTCCATTTTACACTAGAATATGGAAGACATCTGGTGGAGAAGTAAGTAGCCAGGCAGTTGATATGACTGTTGCAAATGAATATATACAGTCACATTCCATCAATATGACATGGGATGAAGAGACATGCCAGTACTATGGAGAGTTCACAGATGAAGACGGTGCACTGGTTCAGATATGGCTTGAAGATGCAAAATCTATTGAGGCAAAACTCGGCGTTATGTCAAGTAATAACATTGCTGGTGTAGGCGAATGGGAACTTGGCTTTGAAACATCAGATGTATGGGATGTAATAGAAGCTTATGTAAATGGCTGAGATAATGTGATTTAGCCAGAGAGAAGTAAAAAAAATGGAAACAAAAGTAGTAAAAATCGAAGAACAAATAATTGATGAAAGTGCCTTGGAGAGTATCAAAGAGGCAGGACAGATTCTAAAGGATGGAGGTCTTGTTGCATTTCCAACAGAGACAGTATATGGTCTTGGAGGAGATGCTCTTAATCCTGAATCATCCAAAAAAATATATGCAGCAAAGGGACGACCTTCAGACAACCCTCTTATCGTGCATATTGCAGATATGGAACATCTGGACAAAATAGTAGATAAAGTTCCAGAGTCAGCCATAAAACTTGCGAAAGCTTTTTGGCCAGGACCTCTTACAATGATAATGAACAAGTCTGATGCAGTTCCATATACAACTACAGGCGGACTTGATACAGTAGCAATCAGAATGCCTAGCAACAAGATAGCAGCAGAGCTTATAAGAGCAGCTGGAGGATATATAGCAGCACCAAGTGCAAATGTATCGGGAAGACCAAGTCCTACAGTTGCCAAATATTGCATAGAAGATCTTGATGGCAAGGTAGAAATGATAATAGATGGTGGACAGGTCGGAATAGGACTTGAATCTACAATTGTAGATCTGACTGTTGAACCTGCCATGATATTAAGACCTGGATACATCACAAGGCAGATGCTGGATGAAGTGCTTGAACAGGTTGAAATAGACAGAACAATAATTGATAATAATTCAAACCTTAAGCCTAAGGCTCCAGGAATGAAATACAGACATTACGCACCAAAGGGACAGCTCACTATTATAGAGGGTGATTCTGATAAGGTATGTGATTATATAAATGAGCAGGCCGCTGCAGCAAAAGCGCAGGGCCACAAGGTAGGTATTATATGTACTGATGAAACTATTAGTGCCTATAGTGCAGATGTGGTAAAGAGTGCTGGAAACAGAGAAGATGAAAGCACGATTGCGAGAGAACTGTTCAAGATTCTGAGAGAATTCGATGATGAAAAAGTTGATATAATGTATTCAGAGTCTTTTGATGACAATGGAATAGGACAGGCTATAATGAACCGACTGCTGAAGGCAGCTGGTCATAATGTAATAAAGCTATAATAAATTAGGAGGAAGAAAAAAGTGATAGCAATTGGAAGTGATCATGGCGGATTTGCTCTTAAACAGGCAATTATCGAGCACCTTAAAGAGAGAGGATTGGAGTACAAAGACTTTGGCACAAATGATGAGAAATCATGTGATTATCCAATTTTTGCAAAAGCTGCTGCAGAAGCTGTTGCAAGTGGTGAATGCGAAAAAGGTATTGTAGTTTGTACTTCAGGAATCGGTATTTCTATTGCAGCTAACAAGGTAAAGGGAATCAGATGTGCACATTGTACAGATCCTTTTTCTGCTAAGCTTACAAGAGAAGATAATGATGCAAATATGCTTGCTCTTGGCGGCGGTCTTATTGGCCCTAAACAGGGAATCGAAATAGTTGATACTTTTCTTGATACACCTTTTTCAAATCTTGAAAAACATATAAGAAGAATTAATTTAATTAAGGATATGGAGGCATAAAAATGGCAAAAGTAGTAGTAATGGACCATCCACTTATTAAACATAAAATTGGATTTATCAGAAGATGTGATACAGGTACAAAGGATTTTAGACAGACAATCAGTGAGATTGCAATGCTCATCTGTTATGAAGCAACAAGAGATCTTCAGCTGAGAGATGTTGAAATTGAAACACCTATCTGCAAGACAACAGTTCAGGAACTTGAAGGTAGAAAGTTATGTGTAGTACCTATCTTAAGAGCAGGTCTTGGAATGGTTGACGGTATGCTCAATCTGATTCCAGCAGCTAAGGTTGGCCATATTGGTCTTTATAGAGATCCAGAAACACTTAAGCCAGTAGAATATTATTGCAAATTACCTGCAGACTGCACAGAAAGAGAAATCTTCGTAGTTGATCCTATGCTTGCAACAGGCGGATCTTCAGCTGCAGCGATCACAATGCTCAAGGAAAAAGGATGTAAGCACATTCATTTCATGTGCATCATCGCTGCTCCAGAAGGAGTTAAGGCATTCCAGGAAGCTCATCCAGATGTTGATATTTACATCGGATCTCTTGATGAAAAATTAAATGAGAATGGATACATTGTTCCAGGTCTTGGAGATGCAGGAGACAGAATCTTCGGTACAAAATAAGTCGAATGGAGGCTGTTAATGAAAAGAGAAGACTATATTAGTTGGGATGAGTATTTCATGGGGGTAGCCAAGCTCGCCGCAATGAGATCCAAAGATCCTAATACTCAGGTCGGTACATGTATTGTTAGTGGAGATAACAATATATTGTCGATGGGATATAATGGTTTTCCAAAAGGCTGTTCAGATGATGATTTTCCATGGGAAAGAGATGGAGATGATGAACTGACTACCAAATATCCATTTGTAACACATTCAGAACTCAATGCAATTCTGAATTACAGAGGCGGAAGCCTTGTGGGATCAAAGCTGTATGTTTCGCTTTTTCCATGTAATGAATGTGCTAAGGCAATAATTCAGGCAGGAATCAAAACTGTTGTTTATGATAGTGATAAATATGCTGACACTGCATCAACAAAGGCATCAAAGCGTATGTTTGATGCGGCAGGAGTTAGATATTATCAGTATCAGAGAAGCGGGAGAAATATTCAGATAACTATATGATAAAAAAGTTTATTGGGGATAAGAGAAGGAAAAAAGTAAATAGGCTTTTTAAATCTATTTTGGCTATATTACTGGCTATAACCGTATCATCTAGTGTTACGACAAGTATTTCATATGCTACTGAAGAGACCAAGAAAAAACTCCAGGAAGCTAAAGATAAGCGTGATGAGAGTAAGGAAGAACTTCAGGATACCAAAGATGATATTACGGATATGACTGATGAGAAGAACTCATTACAATCCGAGCTCAACAATCTGAATACGCAGCTTACAGAGGTTAGTAATAATCTTGCTGATATTGAAACACAGATTGATGATAAGGAAGCTGAAATAGAGCAGACAGAAGCTGACCTGGCAGCGGCAATACAGACTGAAGAGGAACAGTATGCTGCGATGAAAAAGAGAATTCAGTTCATATATGAAAAACAAAATTTTGCATATGTGGAAATGTTTCTTAAGTGTCAGAGTTTTGCTGATTTTCTAAATCAACAAAATTATATTGAACAGATGTCAGCTTATGACAGAAAGATGCTCGAAGAGTATAAAGCCAATAAAGAATACATAGAAGAAAAAAAGGCAACGCTGGAAACAGAAAAAGAGGAACTGGATACTTATGAGGCTCAGGTTCAGGCTGAGCAGAGCAGGGTATCAGGTCTTGTGAGCCAGACTTCTAATAACATCAGCAGTTATACAGAGA
>CAMJFD010000115.1 GCA_946404845.1 uncultured Butyrivibrio sp.
TTAGATATTCTTCTGCACTTATATTTGCTTTGACTGTACTACTAGCCGTGTTCATTACGGCCTGTACACAATCCTCATCAAATAATGCAGTTGCATATTCATTGAATACTTGAAACATACTTACTAATTACAATAATTGTTAATTACGCACTATCAAGTACAGCATCATATGGCTTATCAGAAAGCTTGTAAGTAATATTATTAGTAGTCGTTGTTGTGACAAATGCAGTCATTGGCATAAGTACACCAAAATTAGTTACTGCCATTGATACTGCACTTGTCAATGGCAATGTAAGTTTTGATAAACTCTTCATATGTGTCTCCCTTCATAAGTATGAAATTTAGATAAATTATTAATTTTCTAAAATTCTTATCTTTAGCATATTTTAAATCTATATTCGTGTTATCGTCAATAGATATTCTGATTATTAACATATTTTTTATAATTATATAATTTGACAATGAGCATATACGAATATAATGGAAAAAAGAATATCTGCGGCCCTCGTATAAAAGAGGCGCGCAAGATGCGTAAAATTACACAAACCGAACTTGCTGCCAAGATGCAGATTCATGGTATCATTCTGGATCAATTCTCTATTAGCCGCATAGAAGCCGGTACAAGATTTATAACCGACTTTGAGCTATGGATGTTCTCCAAGATTCTGAATGTAGACATGGAATGGCTATTACTTGGTGATTCCAAGTAAATTTAATTAGAATGACATTTGGCAATAGGTACCAAGCATTAGTTGTATATTAATGATAATAATATCCCCTATTTTATTTATTCTCATCTTTAGCATATTTATACAGCATAAAAATGCTAATTTGAATTAACGATTATTTGTAAAATATAAGGATGGATAAATGAAAATATATGACTATCATGGTAAGAACAATATTTGCGGAACGAGAATCAAAGAAGCTCGTAAAGAAATGCATCTATCCCAAATGGAATTAGCAGAATTATTAGAACGTAATGGAATATCAATTGATAATGATTCAATAAGCCGAATCGAACTTGGTACCAGATTTATAACTGATTATGAGATACTTACTTTTGCCAAAGTATTTGATAAGAAGATTGACTGGTTCTACAGCTAACTATTGCATAATAACAGTGATTAGAGGCTGTTGTCCCAAAGTATAACAGACTCTAATCATTTTTTTTATTTTTTTCTCTTAATAACAGAAACAATGCCAACTACAATTGCACATAATATAATTACATTAAAAATAGTCCAACATAAATTTATAAACATAATCTTATCTCTTCCTTCAGCTCATCTTCCATACAGCCTTCAATTTTCTCTGTTTATATTACTTTTAGAGCATCAGCTCTTCCATATCTGTTATGGCCTTGCCAAATACTTCTATTGCTTCATCTATTGGAGCGCTTGTAGATAAGTCTACTCCTGCAATCTTAAGAAGACTTACAGGGTCCTGTGTACAGCCGCTCTTAAGGAATTCAAAATACTTATCTACTACAGGCTGACCTTCTTCAAGGATTCTATGTGCAATAGCAACTGCAGCCGAGAAGCTGGTCGCATACTGATATACATAGAAATTGTAATAGAAATGTGGTATTCTGCACCATTCATAAGCAATCAGTTCATCTGATACCATGTCATCTCCAAAGTACATCTTATTTAAATCATAATATACCTTAGATAGGCTGTCGAATGTGAGTGGCATGCCCTCTTCCGCCATCTTATTAGTCTTACGTTCGAACTCTTCGAACATTGTCTGTCTGTACAATGTACTCTTGAAGCTCTCAAGATAGTGATTTATGAGATATGCTTTTTCCTCTTTGGTAGTAGCATTTTGTAGCAGATATTCTAATAGAAGAATCTCGTTAGTAGTAGATGCAACCTCTGCAACGAATATCTTGTAATTAGAATCAAGATAATGCTGCTCATGCTGTGAATACCAGGTATGCATTGAATGTCCCATCTCGTGTACAAGTGTGAATACATCATTAAGTGTATTGTTGTAGTTCAGGAGCATGTATGGATGAACTCCATATACACCCGAAGAATATGCACCGCCACGTTTACCTTCATTTTCAACCACATCGATCCATCTGTTATCGTAGCTCTCTTTGACAATTCTGATGTACTCTTCTCCAAGTGGAGCAAGTGCCTTAAGGGATATCTCTTTGGCCTCTTCGTATGTTACCTTGGCATCATAACTACTGATCATAGGTGTGTATACGTCGTACATGTGGAGCTCATCTACTCCAAGGAGTTTTTTACGAAGTGATACATATCTGTGCATCTTATCAAGTCCGTTATGCACGCTTGATATTAGGTTGTCACATACTATCGGATCTATATTATTACCATCAACTGCTGCCTCAAACGTTGAATTATACTTTCTGGCTTTAGCATAGAATATCTGCTGCTTGACCTGTCCATCATATAGTGCAGCCCATGTATTACCAAACTCTTTGTATTTACTGTAGAATTTCTCAAAAGCCTCTTTTCTCAGTTCTCTGTCAGGTGACATCTGAAGAGGCACGAATCTTCCGTTAGAAAGTGTAATTACGTTGCCTTCCACATCCTTAATAGATGGGAACTTAAGATCTGCATTGATCAGCATAGAGAATGCATTGCTGGCTGTATCAGCCATTTCTCCAGCTGATGCCATAAGAGCTTCCATCTCCTTAGATAATGAATGAGCTCTGCTTCTCTGAATCTCTTTAATTACTGCTCTGTATTTTTCCAGCTTAGGCTCTGTAGCAAAAAATTCTTCTATAACCTTTGGCTCCTGCTCTAGGATTTCAGGATCTAGAAATGAGAGTTTCTCATATATCTTATTGGCTTCACTGGATGCCTTTAATTCAAGTTCCTGGCCTTCTACATCAGATGTATCCTGGTCATGTCTCATACTCGCATAATGAACATATCTTGAGAGACAGAGCATGCATTCTTCATATAGCTCTAATACTTTGTAAAGTGTCTCTCCTGATTCAGCTACCTTGCCCTCATATGCCTTTATCTCGTCTGCGAGTCTAATAGTCTCTTCTATATCATGTTCCCAATCTGCCCTTGTAGCATATATATCTTCCAGACGCCATGTAAGCTCTATCGCAACATCTTTTCTCTTTGGTAATGAATTATCCATAGTCGTTAACTGTTCCTTTCTGCATACGTAAGCCTTATATTATCTTAAATATGGCTTTTTTATACCCCACGGTATTTAGTATAACATACTACTATAGATATTTGGTGTTAGCATGCATTAACGTTTACTAAAAAAAGATGGTACCCGGATTATATAGTCCTGATACCATCTTTATGTTTTTATACTATTGTCACCTATATGGATGACTTATTTACTATTTGTAAGAATTACTTCTTCTCAGCAAGAGCTTCAGCAATCTTCTTAGTAAGTTCTGGAAGGATCTTGTTAAGATCTCCAACAACACCGTAATCAGCTACATCAAAGATAGGAGCGTTAGGATCCTTGTTGATAGCAACAATGATATCTGACTCTTCCATACCTGCAACGTGCTGGATTGCTCCAGAAATACCGATTGCGAAATAGAGCTGAGGACGAACAGTCTTACCTGTCTGACCTACCTGAAGATCCTTTGGCTTCCAACCTGCATCTACAACTGCACGTGAGCAAGAAACTGTTCCGTGAAGTACTTCTGCAAGATCATCAAGAAGCTTGAAGTTCTCTGGGCTACCAACACCACGACCACCAGATACAAGGATCTTAGCATCCTGGATGTCAGCAACGTCTGATACTTCTCTTACGATCTCAAGGATTTCTGTATAGCAGTCATTCTTCTGGAATCCAGGATTGAATTCAATAACTTCTGCCTTAGCACCCTTAATAGGATCGATCTTCTGCATAACACCTGGACGTACTGTAGCCATCTGTGGACGGTAGTCAGGACATGCGATTGTAGCGATTGTGTTACCACCGAATGCAGGACGAGTCATAAGCAGCTGATTGTGCTTCTGCTCCTTACCTGGCATAGCGATAAGTGGGAAATCACCAATTTCAAGTTGTGTACAGTCAGCTGTAAGACCTGTGTGAAGTCTAGCTGATACACGAGGGCCGAGGTCACGACCGATTGCTGTAGCACCAACGAGAAGGATCTCTGGCTTGAATTCATTTACTACAGATGCAAGTGCGTGAGCATATGGCTCTGTTCTATAATCTTTAAGTTCAGGATCGTCTACAACGATAACCTTATCTGCACCATATTCTGCGAGCTGGTCAACAAGACCCTTAACGTCTGAACCAACGAGAACTGCAGTTACTTTCTTTTCTTCAAGGCTTGATGCCAAATCTTTTGCCTTGCCCAGAAGCTCTAATGCGATGTTGCTAAGTTCATTATCAACCTGCTGAGCAAAGATATATACACCCTTATATTCTTCTAAAGACATTTGTTTCTCCTTTTCTACTATAGGTTAATCTCTAATCAATTTATTAGATTACGTGCTTCTCTTTAAGTTTTCCGAGAATGTAATCAACTGATTCATCAGGAGTATCAAACTGCTTTGTTTCTCCCTTACCCTTAGCAACTTTATCTGAAGCCTTAGCGATAACTGTTGGTGAACCCTTAAGACCGATGTTAGAATCATCAACATCCTTAAGGTCTACTCTACCCCAAACAATAACCTTGTCAGAACCATCTTCGTTCTTTTCGAATGCTCCGAAGATTCCGCCTGGTGTCATGTATCTAGGCTCGTTGAGCTCTGAAAGAGCTGTAACAAGGCAAGGCATCTTAGCCTTTACCATATGATATCTGTCTTCGAACTGACGCTTAACAACTACGCTATCACCGTCAATCTTGATGTCTTCAGCATATGAAATAACTGGAAGACCAAGGTGCTCAGAAATCTGAGGACCAACCTGTGCTGTATCACCATCGATAGCCTGACGACCTGTGATAATAAGATCGTAGTCAAGGTTTCTAAGTGCACCAGCAAGAGTTGTTGATGTTGCCCAAGTATCAGCACCACCAAGTACTCTATCAGTTACAAGGATACCTTCATCAGCACCCATAGCAAGAGCTTCACGAAGAACTGCATCAGCCTTTGGAAGACCCATTGTTACTACTGTAACCTTTACTCCATACTCATCTTTAAGTCTAAGTGCTGCTTCAAGACCAGCCTTATCATCTGGGTTCATGATAGCAAGCATTGCTGCTCTATCCAGAGTTCCATCAGGCTTGAACTTAACTCCGCCCTTTGTATCAGGAACCTGCTTAACGCATACTACTACGTTTTTCATTTATTCACCTCATTCCTGCACCACATAAAGGGTGCATAGTGTCCATTATTGTTAATTACTTAAGTAACGCACCAGAGATAACCATACGCTGAACTTCTGATGTTCCTTCGTAGATCTCTGTAATCTTAGCATCACGCATCATACGCTCTACTTCATACTCTCTGATATAACCATAACCACCAAGGAGCTGAACTGCCTTTGTAGTAACTTCCATAGCTACTTCTGCAGCCATAAGCTTAGCCTGAGCTGCTTCGAAACCATATGACTTCTGTGTAGCCTTAGCTTCTGCTGCCTTGTATACAAGGAGCTTAGCTGCCTCTACCTGAGTTGCCATATTAGCAAGCTGGAACTGAGTATTCTGGAATGCTGCAAGGCTTCTGCCGAACTGCTTTCTTTCTTTTACATACTCAATTGCTCTGTCAAGAGCGCCTTCAGCAATACCAAGAGCCTGAGCAGCGATACCAATACGTCCGCCATCAAGTGTGTGCATTGCATAAGCGAATCCCTTTCCTTCCTGTCCAAGAAGGTTTTCCTTTGGAATTCTGCAATCCTGGAAAATGAGTTCGTATGTTGAAGAACCACGGATACCCATCTTGTTTTCCTTTGTACCGAATGTGAATCCAGGTGTTCCCTTTTCTACGATAAATGCAGAGAAGACTTTCTTCTTTCTGCCCTTAGCATCTTCTTTAATATCTGTGTAAGCGATAATGATATATATATCAGCTTCCTTACCATTTGTAATGAAGCACTTTGATCCGTTAAGTACGTACTCGTCGCCATCAAGTACAGCCTTTGTCTGAACGCCCTGAGCATCTGTACCTGCACCTGGCTCTGTAAGACCGAAAGCACCAAGCTTTTCACCCTTTGCAAGTGGTACAAGATATTTCTGCTTCTGCTCTTCATTACCGTAGAACATAATAGGATCTACGCAAAGTGAGCTATGTGCTGATACGATAACACCTGTAGTGCCGCAAACTTTTGAAAGTTCTTCTACGCACATTACATATGTAAGTGGATCGCATCCCTGTCCGCCATATTCTCTTGGAACAGTAATTCCCATGAATCCATATTTCTGCATCTTTTCTACAGTTTCTCTTGGGAATACTTCAGTCTCATCAACTTCGATTGCATGAGGCTTTACTTCCTTTTCAGCAAATTCCTTGAATAAGGTTCTTGCCATTTCATGTTGCTGGTCCAACTGAAAATCCATGTTAAATCCTCCATTTTGTTTGCGCCAGGGAAGCTTTTGAACCTCCCTGACGTAAGTATTTACAATTTAAACCTTATATTTAATTTGCTACCTGGAATTACCTAAGTAGCATGTAAATATACTACACTCTATCATGAAATTTTTATTTGCGCTATGCGTTATTTTCATGATTAATTAAATGTTTACCAATTTTTTATCTATATTAACTGGTAATTACTGCTTGTCTGTTGGTACCTTTCCACCATTGCTGTAATCGTAGAAACCAATACCTGTCTTACAACCAAGCTTCTTACCACGAACCATCTTCTTAAGAAGTGGAGCTGGACGATACTTAGGATCGCCTGTCTCTGAGTAGAGAACTTCCATGATAGCAAGTACGATATCAAGACCTACATAATCACCAAGTTCAAGTGGTCCCATTGGGTGATTGCAGCCAAGCTTCATAGCTGTATCGATACCTTCGATATCTGCAACACCTTCTGAGTATACGAAGATACCTTCGTTAATAAGTGGAATAAGGATTCTGTTAACAACGAATCCTGCTGACTCGTTAACCTGTACTGGAGTCTTTCCAAGGTCTTCAGAAATCTTTTTGATCTTTTCAACTGTTTCAACTGGTGTGTTGATACCTGCGATTACTTCAACAAGCTTCATAACTGGAGCTGGATTGAAGAAGTGCATACCAACTACTGGCTTTGGAAGACCAGCACCGATCTCTGTGATTGAAAGAGATGATGTATTTGAAGCAAAGATACAATCTGGATTCTTAACGATGTTCTCTTCAAGTTCCTTGAAGAGGTTCTTCTTGATATCCATAACTTCAAGAGCTGCTTCTACAACAAGATCAGCATCTGCACAGATTTCGTTAAGACCTGTCTGAATCTTATTAAGAACCTTATCTGCATCTGCCTGTTCCATCTTACCCTTAGCGATTCTCTTTTCGAATCCCTTCTGGATCTTGGCCTTTCCGCCATCAGCAAACTCCTGCTTAATATCGCAAAGATATACTGTATCTACTATATCTGCCTGAGCAAATGCCTGAGCGATACCTGAACCCATTGTTCCTGCACCTATAACTGCTACTTTCATTTTAAAACCTCCTTAGTTTATATCTGTTTATATATTATGTTCATATTTGGTTCTATAATTAACTATTTGAATAATTATTTATTCTGGAAGTCAACAACCTTAACCTTCTTTGGATCATCTTTCTTACGAAGGAAATTAGCCATACCTTCCTTCTGATCATATGATTCAAAACAATCTCCAAAGAGCTTTTCTTCTATAACAATGGCTTCATCAATGTTAACCTGAAGACCATCGTTGATTGCCTTCTTACAATTGCGAACTGCGATTGGAGCGTTCTTAGCAATTGTGTTTGCAAGCTTCTCAGCTGCTGGAAGGAGCTCTTCAAGTGGATATACAGCATTTACAAGACCGATTCTGTATGCTTCATCAGCCTTGATGTTACGTGCTGTGTAGATAAGCTGCTTAGCCATACCTGCACCAATAAGTCTTGCAAGTCTCTGTGTTCCACCAAAACCTGGTGTAATTCCAAGACCTACTTCTGGCTGACCGAACATAGCATTTTCTGAGCAGATTCTGATATCACAGCTCATTGAAATCTCACATCCGCCACCAAGTGCAAAGCCGTTAACAGCTGCAATTACTGGAATTGGAAATGTTTCAATCTTACGGAAAACATCATTTCCTTTCTTACCGAAAGCTTCGCCTTCAGCCTTTGTAAGAGTACTCATTTCTCCTATATCAGCACCAGCTACGAATGACTTCTCGCCTGCACCTGTAAGTACAAGTGCACGTACTGTATTAAGATCAACGTTATCAAATACTTCATTAAGGTCATCAAGAACCTGTGAGTTAAGAGCGTTGAGAGCCTCTGGTCTATTAATTGTGATGATGCCGATGGCATCCTTCTGTTCATAATTAACGAATCCCATATTATTCACCTTTCTACGCACATTTTCCCGGGTCTGATTTTCACCAGACTCGGGAACTGTGTTTTTTGATTTATTTAATGGATTAATACTTTTCTACGATTGTAGCGCAGCCCATTCCACCACCGATACAAAGTGTAGCAAGACCACGATTCTTGCCGCTTCTTACCATCTCGTGAAGAAGAGTTACAAGAATACGACATCCTGAAGCTCCAACTGGGTGACCAAGTGCGATAGCACCACCATTAACGTTGAGCTTATCAAGATCGAAGTTTAAGTCCTTTCCAACTGCTACAGACTGAGCAGCGAAAGCTTCGTTTGCTTCATAAAGATCAATATCATCTATTGTAAGCCCTGTCTTAGCAAATACTTTCTTAGTAGCAGCAACAGGTCCTACACCCATGATTGAAGGATCAACACCGCCAAGTGCTCCAGCTACCCAAGTAGCCATAGGCTTAACACCAAGCTCCTTAGCCTTCTCTTCGCTCATTACAACGATTGCTGCTGCACCATCATTGATACCTGATGCATTACCAGCTGTTGTAACACCATCTGGATTGATTGCACGAAGTTTTGCAAGACCTTCCATAGTTGTTCCAGGTCTTGGGCCTTCATCTGTGTCTACTACAATTGTCTGCTTCTTCTGCTTTACTTCTACAGGTACGATTTCATCCTTGAACTTGCCAGCTGCCATAGCTGCTTCTGCCTTATTCTGACTCTTTACTGCGAACTCATCAAGTTCTTCTCTTGTAAGTCCCCACTGCTCAGCTACATTATCAGCTGTCTTAATCATGTGATAATCATTGAATGCATCCCAAAGAGCATCATGTACCATTGTATCAACAAGCTTACCATCATTCATACGGTAACCATAACGGCCATTCATAACTGCATATGGAGCCATTGACATGTTCTCCATACCACCAGCTACAACGATGTCAGCATCGCCAGCAAGAATCATGTCTGCTGCCATATTTACGCAGTTAAGACCTGATCCACAAACAACGTTAATTGTAACAGCTGGTACTTCAACTGGAAGACCTGCCTTAATACTAGCCTGTCTTGCAACGTTCTGTCCAAGACCTGCCTGGATTACACAACCCATAAGTACCTCATCAACCTGCTCTGGCTTAACTCCAGCACGGTTAAGAGCCTCCTTAATTACGATTGATCCAAGATCAGCAGCTGGTGTTGTGCTAAGAGCACCACCCATCTTACCAATTGCTGTTCTACATGCACCTGCCAGTACAACTTTCTGTGCCATAACGTATTACCTCCGTTTTTTATAAAATAAATTTTTTGTTTCAAAAAAATCTTTCGCTTAGCCATTTTAAAATTGCGATTGTTAATTTTTTGTCACAACACTGTCATTATATCATAGCGCTTATTTTTATGCAATAAAAAATAATGTGAAAAAACCTTGTGTTTTCTAGGCTTTATACGGTTTATCAAAATTTTATCAATCTTTTAGTACGTAAAAAGACCTCATGCAATCTTATACAAGTCACATGAGGTCTAGCTTTTAATTATTCAATTTTCAGATTAATATTTAGTTTTCAGGTTCGATAAGTCCGTATGAATTACCTTTTCTCTTATATACAACGTTTACCTGATCAGTCTCTGCATTTATGAATACAAAGAAGTTATGACCAAGCAGTTCCATCTGGATAGCTGCATCTTCGGCATACATAGGTTTAATATCAAATCTCTTTACACGCTCAATTTTGATTTCATCATCATCAGGTACTTCTGTTTCAAGAAACTCTCTTCTGATGCTACTAGCTTCATCGTGTTTCTTGTCAATCAGCTTACTTCTGTATTTTTTGAGCTGTCTCTCGATAACCTCGGCCGCCAGATCGATTGATACATACATATCACTGCTAATCTGTTCTGCACGAATAATCTTGCCCTTTATAGGAATTGTAACTTCTATTTTGTGTTTATCCTTATCAACACTAAGAGCTACATTAGCAAGTGTATCCTCCGTAAAATACTTTTCGAGTTTTCCAATCTTGTCCTCAACGGCTTCTTTAAGACCAGGTGTTACATCAATGTTTTTTCCAACGATAGCAAATCTCATGGTAGTCATCCCCTTTACGGATATATTTGGTTATCAGGGCTCCTTTCCACTACCCCTAATTGTGTAATCAAATCCTTCGTTTGATTTAAATATAGTATACCATTTTTAGAACTGAATATGCAATTTAATATCGCAAATGTTCACAAAAACTTTACTATCTTTTACCAGATTGTTGAAAATGCACAAAAACTATGTTCTGTTTTCAATATAACAAAATTGGTTTAAGTACAATTGAATTTTGGGGATAATGTGGATAACTTCGTGCATAAGTCCAATTTTCGCCATTTTTTGTATTTAGACTGTGGATAACTAAGTGAGTAATTCTTAAAAAAAAATTATTTTTCTATGTTGACTTTATAAATTTTGGGCAATTTTATCAATTTAGCCAAAAATTTACATTTTTTCACACTAATTGATACACCGTTTTTGTGGATATCTTTGAATCGTTATTTGTATAACAAATTACTTTTACACTTCGCAGTATATATTTTGGTGCGCATCCATAGCGGAGCGTTTTTAGTACCATAAAAGTGTAGTTGTTAGAGAGTAATTAACTCTAGCATCTGCA
>CAMJFD010000116.1 GCA_946404845.1 uncultured Butyrivibrio sp.
TAACAGCTTCCGGAGCTTCAAAGCATTCTCCCTGCTGTAATTCATAACTAAAGCCTACAGGCTGAATACCTGATACAAAACGGCTCATGGTATCTCCGTTTGCTGACAGAGCTTCATAGTGATTTCCACTATATACAAGGTTAAATGCATAGCAATTACCATATTCATCTGTTGTAGATTGATCAGAAACCATTACAAATGGATTTGATCTGCTACCAGATTCTCCTGCAGCTATCTCTTCGCTTACTACCTTTCCCGCAGTACATACACTATCATGCCTGTGCATTTCATCAGCCCATTTACCATGAAAAGAGGTGAATCTATAACCTATATCATGAAAATCTATCTGTGTACTTAAGAGCCTTTTAATTATTATAGGAGCTTCTTTTTGCTCATAGGTCTTATCAGGATCACCATATATAACAGTTGATCTTCTGGTAATAACATCACACTCCGGATAAACAGTATAAGTCAGTACGAGCCTGATATCATACTCAGAGTCCTTTAGTGTAATTTCAAGCTGCTGAGCCTTATCACCATTTGCAGAACTTACTTCGTCATCTACAGAACAAGGAAGTGTTTTTATTGCCATTAATTCATCTCTGACTACAGCTTTTTCAAATAAGAAATCACTTGTATCTGCGCCATCAGATGTATGAACTATCTCAACAAACGGATCTCTTATATCTCCTTTACCAAGAGATGACATCTCAAGGCATGTATTCTCCAGACACAAATTACCTGTATCCTTAGAATATGCAATCATATTGCCTCCCTGAAATGCATGCTTCACAGATAATGCGCCTGCTAGGTTATCCATAAGAACATCTGTATTATTCTCAGTATTTTCTATAAGGCTTCTATATACTTTTGTACCAATAATACTTGCCCCATAATGAATATGCTCCAGGTGTCCTGACGGCAGTACCTGGAACATATATGAGGTATTCTCTGTTTGTAATAAAAATCTATTATTATTCTGAATAATCATAATTAAGCACAGATCCCCTTCATAATGATTTCAACCATAACTTCAAGAGCATCCTGATATTTAGTATCACTTTCAATAAGTACTTCTGTACTAAGGAATCTTTCAATAGATGCTTCTACCATTGCTTTTATAACAGAAACCGGCATTTTTCTGATTACGCCTTCTCTCATACCTTGTTCAAGAAGTGCAATAGTATCTCCCCAGTCGCTTTCAAGACGCTGTTCAACCTTTGCATATATTGTAGGATACTTATCCTTTAACATATATAGTTTTCTAAAATCAATATTCTGATAGTTGTCTGGCAGACATATAAGTAATTTAGAAATTCTCTCAACTGTTGTAAGTGTTGGATCTGATAATACCTCTGCCTCTTTTTCCTTAATAGATGTAAAGCAGAAATCAACCATCTTTTCGAAAATTTCTTCTTTATCCCTAAATTCCCTGTAGATTGTTTTCTTACTCATATGAAGTTCTTTTGATACATCATCCATAGTAAACTTCATACCTTTTTTGTTAAATTCTACAATTACAGTTTCCAAAATTTTCCTTTGAACATCTTTCATAGTCATATCCTTTCATATGCAACCGCATAAGAAACTTATTTAGTTTCCATCGTTTCCATTGTAACATTTAATTGTCTGATTGTGAATATGCTATAATATCCAAAACTATAATCTATAATTTATGCAATTTGTTACTCAAACGGGTAGGAAAAAGCGTACAGTCAAAAGACTGTACGCTTTACATTATATTCGCTCTATATTATTATAACTGCTCAAGAACAGCTACAAGATATTCCCATGTTCTCTTTGTTGAACCAAGTGAAAGCATTTCACCAGTAGTATGAATATCCTTCATATCAGGACCTATTGATATGGAATCAAGTCCGTCAATCTTCTCACTGAAAAGACCACATTCAACACCAGCATGTATTGCTACTACCTGTGGCTTTTCTCCATATTTTTCTTCATAAACTCTTACCATTGTTTCTCTGAGTTCTGAATTAGGATTAAATTTCCATCCTGGATAAGCACCAGTTATTTCATACTTACCGCCAAATACTTCTGTGATGATCTGAAGTTTGTCAAACAGAGCCATCTTAGATGATTCAACGCTACTTCTTACAGCATAATCAAGTACGATTTCATTATCATCTTCTGTCATCTTCATAACACCAAGATTAAGAGATGTCTCTACGAGTCCTTCAATAGCTGCGCTCATTGTAAGCTTACCATTAGGAAGAGAAATAATCATCTTAACTACCTTTGAAGTAGATTCAGCATCAAGTGCATTATATGCACCTGAATTAACCTTAGATGTCTTTACAAATACAGAAGGATCCTTGATTTCCAGTTCACCTTTTATATCGTTTTCTATTGTAGCTACAGCTTCCATAAATTTCTTTTCATCAGTATCAGATGCAAGAACTACTACAGCTTCACTATCTCTAGGAATAGCATTATCTGCTACACCACCATTTAAACTTACAATTTTCATGGCGAATTCTTTATTAAGTTCATACAGTACTCTTGCTACTAAATAGTTAGCATTCCCTCTTTCCTTAATAATCATCTCGCCTGAATGACCACCAAGAAGACCGCCCATCTCAATTTTATATGCTGTTCCCTGAACTATGCCTCTTTTTACTGGAAGAGTTGCATGGAAACGTCCACCACCTGCACAACTTGTAAGGAGTACGCCCTCTTCCTCATTATCAATATTAATAAGTCTCTTACCCTTAAGAGTTGAGAGATCAATCGCTCTGGCACCATCCATACCTGTTTCTTCATTAGTTGTGATTACAACTTCGATTGGAGGATGCTTTAATGTCTTAGAATCAAGTATAGCAAGACAGTATGCTACTGCTATTCCATCATCTCCGCCAAGGCTTGTGCCATCTGCCCATACATATTCTCCATCAGTCTGAACTCTAAGTCCATCTGTCAGAAGGTTGATGTCACAGTCAGCGTCCTTTACAGCTACCATGTCCATATGTCCCTGCAGGATAACTGGTTTTCTATCTTCGTATCCAGCACTTGCTGGCTTCTTAATGATTACATTGAGTTCAGAATCCTGAATAACATCAAGATTTCTATCCTTGGCAAATTTAACAAGGTAATCACTTATCTTCTGAAGATTTCCTGATCCATGAGGAATATTACAAATCTCCTCAAAAAATCCAAGAGCCTCCTTTGGCTCAAATCCTTCTAATACACTCATTCTAAAAATTCCTTTCTGTTTGCATATAAAAGCACTGATACCTAATAACATTCATACATCATAATTGCATAAGTATTAATATAATATTCTGTATTATGGGCATTCCTATTTTGTACCTGTATATTTATACACAATGTAAAACTATAAAAGGCTCTGTATAAAATACAGAGCCCTGAAAAATCTTAATTATGCAATTTTCTGCTTTGCAAGTTCAGCAAGTGTCTTGAATCCTTCTGGATCATTAACTGCCATTTCAGCAAGCATCTTTCTGTTGATTTCTACTTCAGCGAGCTTAAGTCCGTGCATAAGCTTGCTGTATGAAAGACCGTTAAGTCTTGCAGCAGCGTTGATACGTGTGATCCAAAGTGATCTCATATCTCTCTTCTTCTGCTTACGTCCTGCAAAAGCTGATGTAAGAGCTCTCATAACAGACTGCTTAGCAATTCTGTACTGCTTTGATCTTGCTCCTCTGTATCCCTTTGCAAGCTTTAATACTCTATTGTGTTTCTTCTTTGCGTTTAATGCGCCTTTAACTCTTGCCATTGTATCTATATCCTCCTAAAAATCTAAAAATTAAAGATAAGGTAAAATCTTCTTCATTGTCTTAACCTGAGTTGCATCAACTAATCCAGGCTGTCTTAAGTTTCTCTTTCTCTTTGTTGACTTCTTTGTAAGGATATGGCGCTTGTACGCTTTATTTCTTACTAACTTACCTGTGCCAGTTACCTTGAATCTCTTAGCTGCAGCTCTTTTTGTCTTCATCTTATTCTGCATGATTTAATCCTCCTGATTCCTTATTTCAAAATTCTATATTTTAACGTTTTTCAGTTAAAAACATTGTCATGCTACGGCCTTCTACCTTAGGCTGTTTCTCAATTACAGCAACATCAGTAAGTGCCTCAGCAAAATCTGTAAGAATATGAACGCTTGCACCCATGTGTGCCATCTCACGTCCGCGGAAACGTAATGTTACTTTAACTCTGTTGCCCTTCTGAAGGAATTTCTTTGCTGAATTAACCTTTGTATTCAGATCATTTGTATCAATGTTAGGTGAAAGTCTAATTTCCTTGATTTCAACAGTTTTCTGCTTTTTCTTTGCTTCCTTTTCTTTACGAAGCTGCTCATATTTAAACTTACCATAATCAACAATACGACATACAGGTGGTTTTGCATTAGGAGCAATCTTTACTAAATCAACTCCTGCTTCTTCAGCAAGCTTTTTGGCATCCTGAATTGACATAACGCCGAGCTGCTCACCTTCTGCTCCAATCACACGTACTTCCTTATCTCTGATCTGTTCGTTAATGAATAAATCGCTAATTGTTTTGTACCTCCAAAAATAATATATACAACAAAAAAGTGGACACACAAAGGTATCCACTTTATAATCATAATCAGTGCAAACAAATAAGGACTGAATTTTATCTGATTTATTAACACCTGAAAGCAAACGCCTCAGGGTGAGAGTGGATACTCTGCTTTGTTTTCACATACTCAAACACTATATCACTTGTTCATATACTTGTCAACACACAAATGCAAATATTTTTCTACGGAGTATATTTATATGATAAACAATCTTGAATACTATAAGGTATTTTATTTTATAGCCAAAAATGGCGGTATAACTGCAGCAGCTAAAGAATTATCAATTTCACAGCCAGCTGTAAGCCAGTCTATCAGACAGCTTGAATCGTCTCTTGGCGTATCACTTTTTATTAGAACATCTAAAGGCATGAAGCTGACTTCAGAAGGTGAATTACTATTCAGATACGTTTCCAAAGGATATGAACAGATACAGGCAGGCGAAGACAGATTGCGTCAAATGTTGCATTTAGATGCCGGCGAAGTTCGAATCGGCGCAAGTGACATGACTCTTCGCTTTTTCCTGTTACCATATTTGGAAAAATTTCATGAATTATATCCAGCCATAAAAGTAACTGTAACAAATGGTCCTACACCTGAAACACTTAGATATCTTGGAGAAGACTATATAGATTTTGGTGTAGTATCAACGCCTTTTGATCATCCTGATAATATTCATGTAGACAATGTACGACCTATTTCTGATACTTTTGTAGCTGGCCGTAAATTTATTCAATACAAAAATAAGATGCTCGACTTCAAAGAACTGGAGCATCTGCCACTTATTACTCTGGAAGGAATGACCAGTTCACGTACTTATATGGATGAATTTCTCAAAAAAAATGGTGTTGTAATCCACCCTGAATTTGAACTTGCAACAAGCGATATGATCGTGCAGTTTGCACTCAGAAACCTGGGAGTAGGCTCTGTAGTCAGAGACTTTGCCCTTGAATATATTGAATCTGGTATTCTATTCGAATTACGATTCCAAAAGATGATACCAAAAAGGAGCTTCTGCGTTGTGTCTGACGAGTCAAAACCCATGTCAGTTGCAGCCGCAAAGCTCCTCGAACTCATTCATCAGGAATCTGGTAATTCCTGATATATATTTTAATACTGAACGCCAAGTTCATTTAATTCATCTTTAACCTGCTGATAGTCTTTATATACGATGCCTTCCCATCCAAGTGCCTTTGCAGCAGTAATATTTTCCTGAGTATCGTCAATAAAGACTGTCTCTTCTGGTATCAGATCATAACGATCCGCCAATAACTTGTAAATAGCAGGATCTGGCTTGATAAGTTTATCTCTGTAACTGAGAATACCTCCATCAACATGATCCAAAAAGCTTAATACTTCTCTATTACCTTCATAGGCCTGACTTGAAAAATTAGATAGTACAAGAACTCTGTAGCCAGCACCTTTTAGAGCCTCAATCCATGGAATAGATCTGTCCCTTTTAATCATTAGTCCGTCAAGATTAGTAAATACTTTTCTAATATCAGCCTCAATTTCAGGATCATTTTTGATAAAGCTCTGCAAAATTTCCTCATTAGTCATAACACCTCTGTCGTATTCCTTCCAGCATGGTGTATGTACAGAAGCGTTTGCTATTCTTTCTGTCATTGAATCATCATATCCATAACTCTTTATCAGCTGTTCCCATCCAAAATCAGCAAGAACATTTCCTATATCAAATACAACCGTTTTGATTTTGCCACTGGCAACAACATTGCCATCTTTATCATGTTCCTTGTCACTTGTCATCGCATCAAGTGAAGCAATAGTATGTCTGCCAGTAAACATTCCATATATCCATATGAATATCCATATAATAATTGGAACTGCTACTGTAGCTGCAAGACATGCAAGGAACATATTACCTGTTCCAGGAGCACCTACAAGCGCCTCTATAAGCAGAACAACATACATTCCCACAAGCAGTACAATGCCTATCCATGCAGCTATCCTCTTAGGAGTCATTTTGTTATTTCCATTCATTATTTATTACCATCCTACTTATCTGAAATAAATCTTATTACATATTCTGTACTATATCCCGGTTCAGGTGGATATTTAAGCTCTATAGTACCACCATTAAGCTCGATGATTTTCTTAACAACAGCCATTCCAAGACCAGTTCCCTTACCTGAATCTCTTGCAATATCGCCCCTTACAAATGGCTTAAAGATATCTTTTCCAACTTCTTCCGGAATACCCACACCATCATCGCCAACTATAGTGCGAATCTCTTTACCAATCTTAACTACCTTAACAAAAATAGTAGTCCCTGGTTCATTATATTTAATAGAATTACCAATAAGGTTTTCAAATACTCTCTGCATTAGCTGAGGATCAAGTTTAATCGGAATAGATTCTACTGGTATATCCAGAGAAAACTTAAATCCGTTAGATTCCAGTTCAGAATATTTCTCGCCACAGACTTCATTACAGAATTCTGCATAATCAATAACAAACATCTCTGGCTGAAAATTAGGATGATCCATCTTGGTATATTCAAATAGTTCTGTAATCAGATTAGATGTATAAATAGCTCTTCCATATATTGTCTGCAGATAGTTATCTTTCTGCTCATCAGGAACAAGTCCGTCAGAAAGAGCTTTTGAATAACTACTAATTACAGTAAGAGGTGTCTTAAGATCATGTGAAAGACTCGCTATAATAGTATTTTTCTCATCTTCCGCCTTCTGTTTGTCACTCTTAGCCTGTTCCAACTGATCCAGAAGTGCATTGAAATTATATATAACAACCTGAAATTCCTGAGGTATAGTTTCAGGGTGTCCAATCTCAGAGCGCTTACCCTGTCCATAAGATACAATCGCCCTGTTAAGTGGCAAAAGAGCTCTATGTATTCTCTTTTCAAGTGCAAATGACATACCTACTACAATAGCCAAGACTAATATAACAGGGATCCACCACATTTTGGCAACTCTATCATTAGAATCGTTATAATTATCCCATATTTCCATTGGCTCGAATAATACTATCGCTCTGTTCTCACCATTTTCAGTTATGAAATATGCCTTGTCTACATAATATTCATTCTTGTAGTCTCTATTTGTAAGACCTATTCTGTATTCATCAAGTCTGTATGAGTTCTTGAAAAGATTGCCTTCTACAATATTATAATTGCTATCCAGCATGCAAAAATCTTCTGTTCTGAAGAACTTTCCATCTATATCACTGTCTGTATAAGATCTCTTCTTGATAATATAATATCTCTCTCCATCGTCATCAAAATATTCATGATCATAGTAGTAATTACCATAATAATCCATTACATAATTGAGATCTGTAACATTAAAACTAATTCTTGAATCACTTGTATATACCTGAGAGTTCTGGCTAAATACCATAATTGCATACCCAGGATGTGATTCAAGTGGAATTGCAGAATAGTTCTCTGTTTGTAGTTCCTCGCTGTATTTACTCATAAGATCAGATATTTGAAAAAAAGATTGATCTGTATACCAGCTTTTTCCCCATGAAAACACTAAATATGTAACCAAAACAAGAAGTGCCGCCATAATAAAATATACAATAAGATATCTAATAATACTCCTTGTCTTCAGCATTTCTATATATCTTCGCATCATTCCACCTCACATATCTAAGTTCTTTCATTATAAAGGGAATTTATTTATAAAGAAAGTCAGAATATTAAAAAGAATCGCTCGCGAGTGCACATTCTGTACGGAGTGCTTTTATTTAAAAGGAAATTTGCAAAGCATTTTTCTTTTAAAGAACAAAGAGTCACAAGGTGACTCTTTGCGCGCTGGTGCGTGCAAGCTTTAGCTTGCATAATACAGCTGCGCACCAGTCGCATCCATAGCGGAGCGTTTTTATTGAATAGGAAAGCAATTTCCTATTCAATAAAAACCCCTGTGTCGGATTATATTTTATAAATCAGACACAGGGTCAATGTATCAGAAAAAATTATTTAGATAATGGGCTCTTACGATAGATAATATCTTCACGAGCTGGTCCATTAGATACCATTGTGATTGGATAACCAATCTCTTTTTCTATAAATTCAATATACTTACGGCAGTTCTCAGGAAGTTCTTCGTATGTCTTAATTCCACGAATATCCTGCTTCCATCCTGGAAGTGTCTTATAAACTGGCTTAGCCTTCTCAAGAAGATGTGTAACAGGGAAGTCTGTAGTAACCTGTCCATCTATTTCATATCCAACACATACAGGAATCTCATCAAGATATCCAAGTACATCAAGAACTGTGAAAGCTACATCTGTAGCGCCCTGAAGTCTGCAACCATACTTAGAAGCAACACAGTCATACCAACCCATACGACGTGGACGACCTGTTGTAGCACCATATTCGCCGCCGTCTCCACCTCTTCTTCTAAGTTCATCAGCTTCATCACCAAAGATTTCTGAAACGAATGCACCAGCACCTACAGCTGATGAATAAGCTTTATTAACAACTACAATCTGCTTAATATCATATGGTGCAATACCTGCTCCAATTGCGCCATAAGCAGCAAGTGTAGATGATGAAGTAACCATTGGATAGATACCATGATCTGGATCTTTCATTGTACCAAGCTGACCTTCTAAAAGAACTGTCTTACCTGCATCAATTGCATTCTGAATGAATAATGATGTATCAGCAACATATGGCTTAACCATATCACGATATGAATGTAATGTATTAAGAAGAGCCTTAGGATCAATTGCTGGTTTCTTATATAAATGCTCAATCAGAATATTCTTCTGAACAAGTACTCTTTCTACCTTTTCCTTTAACAAATCTTCATCAAATAATTCATTTACCTGAAATCCGATCTTAGCATATTTATCTGAATAAAATGGAGCAATACCAGACTTTGTTGAACCAAACGCTTTTCCACCAAGTCTCTCTTCCTCATACTGATCAAAGAGAATATGATATGGCATTACGATCTGACATCTGTCTGAAACCAGAAGATTTGGAGCTGGAACTCCCTGATCTGTAATACTCTTAAGCTCGTTCATAAGAACTGGAATATTAAGTGCAACACCGTTACCAATAATATTAGTGATTGACTGATGAAATACACCTGATGGCAATGTATGAAGCGCAAATTTACCGTACTCATTTACAATTGTATGACCTGCATTAGCGCCACCCTGGAAACGAATAACTACATCTGCCTGATCTGCAAGCATATCTGTAATCTTACCTTTTCCTTCATCTCCCCAGTTAGCACCCACTACTGCTTTTACCATTTCTACCTCTTTCTGCGAATAAATCGCCTTTAAAATCCATAAGTATAATACAACAAATCATTATATAAGTACAATCAATATTTTTTATATTATCCATAAGTATAACTTATGTTATATTTTGAATAATTCTACATTTCTAAAGTATCTTTTAACTTTTTAAACATTTCATTATATTTTTCTAGTGCTTATTGTTTTTTCGGTAATTTAATAATAATATTATGGTAACCCTTTTTTATTTTGTTATCTTATGGAGGTAGGACAATGAGTCTAAAATCTATAGTTTCAGTTGAACGGAAAAAACTTGAAAAATTACGTGTAGCTGAAAAATTCAAATTTGCTTTTAATAATGTCCAACATAGAATTATTATTCTTCTAGTACTAATTATCGTATTAGGAATTACATCCGCATCTTCTATTTTCAATATCTATAATACCTACTACATGGAGAATAAATGGCAGGGTGAAATCCGTGTTGATATCCAAGATCTTGCCAAAGAATATATATGGGCCTATGCAGCAACAGACGAATGGCTCAAACCAGAGAAAGAAAGCGAAGAAGACTATATAGACGAAGACCAAATGGCAATGATTCCCAATCCAATGTCGGAGAAATATGCCCGTCTTGACGCCTTGAACCATTATTATGAGAACCATAAAGAAAACGCACCTGCCTATATGAGCAAGTGCGATGTGCTGACGCAGTTCCGTAAAATGAAGTGGTTAATGGATTATTGATGAGGGTAGCTTTTAGATAATACTACTATTCACACGCAAGCAAGCAGGTAATAGGAAAAGTAAAACTGACTACCGCAGCTCCTCCGGGTCTGACTCATTGAAATAATCATTCTCCGTTTCGGCATCCATCTCAGTAGAATCAGGTACGACAGTTTCGTTTTCACTGTCATTTTGCCCTATTTCATCCTCATCATCGCCTGAGATAATTGAATTAAACATATCCATCAAGGCGGATTCCTCCAGTTTTTCTGTTTTTTCCTTGATTTGATTTTCAAGCTTTTCCATCACTTTTAAGAGCGTGTTCTCGTGGTTCTTACTCATTTCGACGCC
>CAMJFD010000117.1 GCA_946404845.1 uncultured Butyrivibrio sp.
GATTCGAACCCTCGACACCGCGGGTATGAACCGCGTGCTCTAGCCAACTGAGCTACCTCGCCATATCTGTTATTGTCGCCGCGCTTATCAGCGGCGACTTAGATAATATACATCTTTTCCCCCTAAACTGTCAACAACTTTTTGAAAACTTTTTTATAAATCGTTATTTAGATAATATATTTTATACCTTTTAGTCTCAAATAGCTAAGTAAGAAACGCCTTTAACGCTGATAAAACAAGCTTTTTTCATTTAAGCATATTGATCTCAGATATGCAAATAATTTTTATAAAAAATGAACTACTATAAGATATTCAACATTCCTAACAACCAATAAAGCATCTTAATTATTATCAATATCAACATTTAGTAGTATTATTTATAGATGTAAATAATTATAGACAGGAAATATATTAAATGAATAAAAGAACCATCCAAACTTTGGATAAAGAATCTAAAGCTGACCATATCTTTTCCAACAGACAATTATTGGCACTATTGTTGCCGATAATTGCCGAGCAGCTGTTAAACTCTCTAATGGGCATGGCTGACTCAATGATGGTCAGTAATGTCAGTCCAGAAGCCATTTCAGCTGTATCTCTTGTAGACTCAATCAACATACTGGTTCAGCAGGCATTTGCAGCACTTGCTACAGGCGGAGTTATTGTATGTTCCAATTATATAGGTCAAAAGAGAATTGATAATGCGAGAAATGCTGCAGGACAGGTAATTATGGTAGCTGCCATTATATCAGTTGCAATATCAGCTATAACACTTATATTCAGGCTTCCTCTCCTACGCGTTATATTTGGAGAAGTTGACGCAGCTGTAATGACAAATGCAGAGACTTATTTCTTCATAACAATTCTGTCTTTTCCTGGAATAGCTCTTTCAAATGCAGGTAGTGCTGTATATAGGGCTCAGGGTAATACCAGACTTCCAATGATAGTTGCCATTATTTCTAACGCACTTAACATAGTTGGAAATGCTGCTCTTATCTGGGGCGCAGGAATGGGTGTTGAAGGTGCTGCTCTTGCCACACTCTTCTCACGTGTATTCTATGCAGTAGTAATACTGGCACTTCTATACAGACCTGGTCAGCCGCTTACAGTTAACAATTATCACAAGATCAGGCCGGATAAAAAAGAAATACATAGAATTCTTGCCATGGGAATCCCAAATGGTATTGAGAATTCAATGTTCCAGTTCGGTAAACTTGCCATTCAGTCAACCGTATCAACTATGGGAACCATTGCCATTGCAGCTCAGGCTATGACTAATATATTCGAAAATGTCAATGGCGTGGCCGGATGCGGTGTAGGTATAGGGCTCATGACAGTAGTAGGACAGTGCCTCGGTGCAGGCCGCAAAGATGAAGCTATATACTATATCAAAAAGCTCCTTATATGGAGCCAGATAGCAATTCTACTATCCTGCCTTTTTGCCTATGCAATAGCAAGACCTGTAACAGCGCTTGCTGGAATGGAACCGGAAAGTGCCAAGATGTGTATATACATGCTGGGATGGATTACAATTGTAAAACCTATTTTATGGCCAGGATCATTTACAACAGCTTATGGACTTAGAGCTGCAGGTGATGTTCGATTCTCAATGATCACAAGCACAATTACAATGTGGCTCTGCAGAGTTAGCCTGTGCATGTTCCTCTGCCGTGTAATAGGACTTGGACCAATAGGTGTATGGATCGGAATGTTCTCAGACTGGGGCGTTCGTAACATAGTATTTACAATAAGATTTATAAGTGGTAAATGGCTGAAGCATAAGGTTGTATAATACACCATTTTCTATTTATCTAATTTATATATAAATAAAAATGCATGAGATGACTTATTTATCATCCCATGCATTTTTTATAAAAAGCTTTTATACACCTGAACATATAAAGCATGTTCGCATCTATTAAATGCCATTAAGTATTAAATATTCTTAGACATCTTAACCTGATCAAATTCATCAAGAATAGCCTGCTCTGGCTCTTCTGTAAGAAGGCTTACAACAATAATTGATATCATACTAAGCGCAAATCCAAGAATAAGTGAATACAGACCTGTAGCCTCATATAATGTAGATCCGGCTGCAAGTGGAAGGTAATCCCATACCAGAACAGTGATAGCACCTACTGCAATACCTGCAATAGCTCCCTTTGTGTTAGTTCTCCTCCAGTATAGAGACATCAGTACAATTGGACCAAATGCTGAACCAAGTCCTGCCCAGGCATCTGATACAAGTCCCATGATTGAACTATTAGGATCATAAGCTATACAGAATGCAAGTATAGCTACTACAAGAACTACTACTCGGCTGATCCATACTGCTTTTTCACCAGATGGTTTTTTGCCCATAAAGCCCTTATATATATCCTCAGTTACACTTGATGCAGTTACAAGAAGCTGAGAATCAGCTGTTGACATAATAGCTGCCAGAATGCCGCAGAGGAATATGCCTCCGAAGAATGGCAGATTAACTGTATCACTAAATACATGCATGATCATGTACATGAAGACTCTCTCCTGCTCACCTGTTTCTACAAGATTATCAGCAAGATAAGCTCTTCCGATAATACCAATTAGGCATGCTGCCAAAAGAGACATGGCAACCCAGATAATACCAATAACCTTAGCCTTATTGAGTTCCTTATCGCTCTTAACTGCCATAAATCTAATAAGAATATGTGGCATACCACAATAACCAAGTCCCCATCCAAGCTGAGAAATAATTGATATGAAACCAACTTTTTCGCCATCTGAATAAAATGGGCTCAGAAAATTCTCAGTAACATTTGTCTGTGATGATATATCACCTCCAAGAGCTACAATTGCAATAATAGGCACAACGATAAGTGCAGCGAGCATTACTGTACCCTGAATAAAATCAGTCTCACAAACCGCTGTAAATCCTCCCAGAAGCGTGTATGTAAGAATAATTATTGCACTGATTGCAAGTGCCAGATGATAATCAATTCCAAATACTGTGGAAAAGAGTTGTCCGCCTGAAGCAAGCGCAGATGCTGTGTATACCAGGAAAAAAATAAGAATAGCAAAAGAAGAAACAAGAAGAAGTATTCTCTTTTTGTCATGGTATCTGTTCTCAAAAAATGCTGGAAGTGTTACAGCATTATCAGCAACAATTGTATATCTTCTAAGTCTTGAAGATATGAATAACCAGTTCAAAACTGTACCAATAAACAGACCAACTGCTATCCAAATCTGACCTGTACCAAATGCATATATAGAACCAGGCAGGCCCATCAGAAGCCATCCGCTCATATCTGATGCCTGAGCAGAAAGAGCAGCTACAAAGCCACCAAGGCTACGTCCTCCAAGGAAAAATTCTTCAGAACTGTTGTTTTGTTTCATACTGAATACGCCAACGAGAATCATTACTGCAAAATAAATCGCAAAGGCAAACAGTATCCAACCTAGTGATAAAATCATTTTTCATTCCTCCACATTTTTATATCATTTTCCAAAAGAAACATTTATACTGATTATACTTTATCTCTTTACAATGGTAAATGGATGAATTTCCGATTCAATAAAAAAGTGGCTAATGATATTATCATTAACCACTACGTACATTTACATTTATATTTATTGAGATAGTTCATCAAGCGTCTTACCATAAGGTGGAAGGAATTCCTGAACAAAATCCTTTACCTCCGGATAAAAAACTGTCATTTCTTCGATGGACTTACGGGTTGATTCTTCTGCTGTCCTAAACTCAGAATTGCCTGCATTCTTCTCTTCTATGCACTTAATTAGTGCTGAGAGCTTGTCAGCAGCTTTTACAAGTTTACGCATATACTTTTCATTTGGATCATCATCTGGCTTGAATATCTTCTCATATTCTCCGCGGAGATCCTCCGGAAGTCTCTCTAAAAGATGTCCTTCTGCTACTTTCTCAACTTCCTTATATGCGCTCTTAATTTCGTCATTGTAGTATTTAACAGGAGTAGGCATATCACCAGTAATTATCTCAGAAGCATCATGATACAAACCAACAAGTGCTGCCTTCTCTGCATCAAGCTCCTTGCCATATCTGACGTTACCAATAGTGCACAATACATGTGCTATCATAGCAACCTCCAGACAGTGCTCACTAAGATTCTCTGGCCTCGAATTACGCATAAGAGCCCATCTCTCAATATACTTCATCCTGGAAATAGTAGCAAAAAAATTACTAGTACCCATAAAAAAATCCCCCATCCTCTTACAAAACCAAATGCTGACGTATTTAATCAAGAGGATGACCTAAGGTCATCCTCTGCATTAATCTCCACTACTTATCATACTCAAACCAAATGCTGACGCATTTGTCTCAGAGGATGGCTTTGCCATCCTCTTACAGCTAGCGAAGCCTCTGCTGATCAAACCAAATGCTTCGCATTTGGTACAGAGGATGCTCCGCATCCTCTTACAGCTGTGGCGGACGCTACCGCCACTGCTGTTTTACATACGCTCAGGTGCCTCAAATCCCAGTAAATCAATTCCTGTCTCAAGCACCTTAAGTGTTGTATTTAACAGCGCAATATATCCAGCCTTCTTGTCTGCATCTGGCTCAGCAAGAATCTTAGTCTCGTGATAGAAACTGTTGAATACATTTGCAAGTTCATATATATAAGCGCAAATTCTGTTAGGCATAAGGTCTCTTGCAGCACCTTCTACTGTATCTGAGAATCTAGAAAGAGTCAGCATAAGACTCTTTTCATTTGCACTCTCTGGATTTCTGAGAAGAGCACCCTTAACATCTCCGCCTTCGTTCATATATCTGTTCAGAATAGACTTAATACGTACAATTGTGTACAGAATGTATGGGCCTGTATCACCTTCAAATGATGTGAACTTATCAACATCGAATATATAATCCTTTGATGGCTGATTAGACAAATCACCATATTTAATAGCAGCAATAGCTACCTTATGCGCTGTATCATGTGCTTCTGCATCATCAATACCAGGATTACCCTCTTTGATACGATTATACATCTGCTCATCAATCTCTGCGATCAGATTCTCAAGACGTGGTACACCACCCTGTCTTGTCTTAAATGGCTTACCATCCTTGCCATTCATAGTACCAAAGCCTACGAAATGAAGCTCTGTTTCTGGCAGAACGAGCTTAGTCTTACGTGCACATCTAAATACCTGAGTGAAATACAGCTCCTGTCTCTTATCTACTACATATACAAGACTCTCTGGATGGAACTCCTTCATACGAGTATCAATAGTAGCAAGATCAGTTGTATTATAAAGTGAAGCGCCATCTGATTTCAGAATCATACATGGTGGAACTTCCTTAGTATCTGTCTCTTCTGCAACATCTACAACAAGAGCGCCCTGACTCTCATGAGCATATCCATGGCTCTTCATGTAATCAACCATTCCAGGAATTACTTCGTGAACGTCAGATTCACCTCTCCATAAGTCAAAAGAAACATTGAGGTTATTATAATTCTTCTTAAGATCAGCAACAGAAACATTTAAGATATGATGCCATAATGCACGATATCCTTTATCACCATCCTGAAGGAGCTTGGTAGCTTCCATGGCTCTTGCCTTGTAATCCTCATCCTCTTTAGACTTTCCACTTGCAAGTGGATAAATCTTCTCAAGCTCAGAAATAGTAAATGGAGCTTCCTTAGGATACTGACCTTCATGGTTAGGATCAAAATATGGAAGATCTGGCTGCTGCTCCTTAAGCTCTGTAATAATGAGACCCATCTGAAGACCCCAGTCACCCATATGAATGTCACCTGTTACATCGTGACCTGTATATTTAAGAATTCTCTTAAGACTTTCACCAATTACAGCTGAACGAAGATGTCCTACGTGAAGTGGCTTAGCAACGTTTGGTCCGCCGTAGTCAATGATTACCTTAGGCTGATGACCTGGCTGTGTTACACCAAGTTTTTTCTCATGCAGCATCTTAACGATATATGTACGAATAAAATCAGGACTAACCTTCAGATTCAGGAATCCTGGCTTAACAGATTCAACTGATTCGAACATATCATTGCCTTCAAGCTTTGCAGCAACTTCGTCAGCTATCATAAATGGTGCTTTATGATACTGCTTTGCGCCAGCCATGGCTCCGTTACACTGATATTCACATAGATCTGGACGATTTGAAATAGTTACCTTACCAAGACTACTATCATAGCCTGCAGCTTCAAATGCGTCTGACACTTCTTTTGAAATTAGTTCAAGTACCTTTTCCACTTTATAAACCTCTCATCTACTAAGGAATTCTTAATTCCTATAAATATTAGTTATTCAATAATATCACATAATATAGATTTTTTGACACTATGTTCCAAAAAATCACTCAGTTAATTAGTTTATCAAAATAATAATATTTTAACAAGGTACTATAATCAATAAGCAAAAACCATATAGAACAGATTTGCAGAGCTTGCCTTTGTTAATACATGAGAACCTGCCTCTAATTCTACTGTTATTATTCCATCAGATCCATTGTATGTAGTACCATCAATTTTGATTGAAGGAGCTGATTCAACAAATACAAGAGTCAGTGTTCCACTTGCCGGAGCTTCAAAACTAATTGATGTTGAACTTTCAACCTTTAAGGCAGTTGTAAGTGTAAGTCCATTATATGTAACTGTCCCCTTTGATGTTGAAAGATTACCTGATATTGAATAAAAGTCACTTGTAAGTCCATCTGTTGTAAAGTTCTGAACATAGCTTCCTGATTCACTAACTGCAGAATCTGATGATGTGTCTGAAGAGCTGCTTGATGAAATTGCTTCAAACTTAAACTGCTGACATGCAAGTCCATTATATGTCCATGTAGAAATATTACCTCCATCTTCTGTAGACCAGCCATAAACATCTACAGCCTGAGTATCTCCACTGCACTTGGTTGTAAGACAATATACACCTGTTGTATCTGTTTCTACTACTTTAAATGTCTGGGCATCATAACCGTTAGCATCACAAATATCTATGTTAGTACCATCTGTTGTACCACCATAATATACATCCATCATTCTACCGCCGCTCATGCCATTTTGAAGTGTAATATAATTATCACCAAGATTTGTTACATACCACCTTTGACGCTCATCACCAGTTCCCGTTCCCTGACAAACATTTCCAAAATTCGAATCATCGTCATTTTGTACCTCTACATACAGCTGGCTATTTACGTTCTTAATATAATACCAACCGTCCTGTATAACGTAACTTGATGAATTTGATGTATCAGAAGCTTCACTTGATGAACTACTGCCTGATTCATCATTTGTAGAAGTGTCATCTGTTGTGTCATCTGTTGTATCATTTGAAGAACTGCTATTTGATGAGTCATCATAAACGATTTCATCGCTTGTAGCAGAACCTACTGATACAAGATTTGTAGTATAAGATGATATTGCAGCCTTTAATTCTTCATTTACTGCAGATGATGTATCATCTACGCTATCGTCAAATTCCCAGTCAAAGTCTCCGCCATCAACCCTTCCTGCATACTTTTGTACCTTTACCATAGCTGTTTCAGGATCATCAGCTGTGTAAGAATACATAATTGAAGAATCTGTATCAAAATTATTATATGTTGATGCCCCCTGATATGATACAACCGAACCAGGAACCTGTGTTGAAGCTGATGAAACTTCATATGCATCAAATTCAGTACTATTAGTCTGATATGTCACATAAGATGTTGCCCCAATAATAGTATTATTGTATGCCTTAATTATTCCTCCATTTTCAGAAGAAAAAGTTCCAAGATCTTCATCTCTTGTAAGTGAAGTCCAATCTGATATAACATCACTACCCTGCTCAGATATAAGCATTGGATATTTACAATTACGGAAATAGTTGTTCTCAACAAATGCTGATGCACCAAGAGTTACACCAACACCATACTTGGAGTTTCCATCAAAATAGTTATTGTAAATATGCACTGAACATGTACGAATACGTGGATGTCTTGAGTCTGAATGATCATACCAGTTATGATGATATGTAATATAATTGGTTGTACTTTCACTCTTCATACCCTGAAGATTCGTTTTTCCAGTATCATAAAAATGATTGTATGAATGAGTTACATATGTAGAAGTCTTAGTATCAAGAGCTCCATCACCTTTTAACTGGTCAGCATCTGATCCTGCATTACCATAAAAGAAATCACAATTATGAACCCAGATATGATCATTATTCTGCTGAAGACCAACATCATCACCTTCATCTGAATCACAGTTCATGAATCCAAGATTTCTAACCTCGACATCTGAAGCATTTTTAATACGTAGTCCCCAGCCATCTGCTGTTGCATCATCGCCAATTCCTTCAACTGTAATACCACAGCTGATTCTTTTAGATGAACTGCTTCCACTAATAACTATGTCTCCACTTTCCATTGTATCAAAGTCAGTTATCTGACCAATAATTCTGATATCCAAAGGTCGTGAATCATATCCTTTTTTGTATAAATCTAAAATATTCTGAAGACCTGTACCTGTTGTAGTAGACCCTTTAGAACTTGTTGTTACATCAAGTGTTACTGTATCTTTGGTCTCTTCTGTAATATACAGAACAACTGCATCGCTATTAAGTGTTCCGTCCTCTTCATATGCTCCTGAACTGGTTCCCTGTGAAAAAGCAAATCCAGAACGATCATGTGACGTAACAGATAATGTAGAAGTTGTAGCAGCATATGTAGAACTTTCTGAGCCATTTACTACAGGAATAACCTTCATAGTATATGAACCACTTGCAAGCCCTACTGCATCTGCTCTATAGTAATAGTTTCCGTTATCATCCTTGTACAATCGAATAAGCTCATTATCAAGCTGTGTTGATGTTCCATTCTGGATTACATAAACATTGTAACTATCAGCATATGAAACTGGATTCCATTTAATATAAGCGGATTCAAGCCATCCCTCGCTATCTGTTATAGATATTGCATTTGAACTCGCAGCACTTACATTAATACTCCCCCCGGATAGCATTGATGTTGCGATAGATATTGCACCTGCAATCGCAACCACCTTCCCTAGCATCTTACAAAAGCTTTTTTTCATGTAGTTTTCCTCCTGATGCGTAACTATTTTTGGCCAAAAATGTTACATTAGATGTTACAAAATGTTAACATCCTCTATTATAAATGTAAGCGCTTACTTTATCAATGGTGCACATTTAACTATCTTTGTACGCCTTTTATTATGGCATTTTCACAAAAGGGGATTTATATATGACACTGTCTCTTCCTTTTCTTGATTTTATAGAAAAACAGTGATTAGAATTTCTGATTCGTATATTTTGTGTGATTGTTTCGTAAAAAAATCTGTATTCTTCACGAACCTGACTAATATCGTTTCTGATAAGCTCACTTTGCCTATAAATAGATATAGATTTAAGTAGCATTTTCATCTCATTATCATCTGAATCGATATTCAATTGCATAGACACATGGGAAGCCATCTGGTTTCCCATTTCTGTCAGAATATTTCTAATAGACTCGAGCTGTTTGTCTCCAACTCCTTCAACTCTTAGAATGTCATAGTCTTTAGCTTCAGAAAGCTGTCCCAGATTCTTATATCCAGCATCTGCAAGAGCATTTACTCTGATTCCTGCCTTAGAATTTTTTAACTCGGAAATATCAATATCATATAACAATTCAGATGCCATCTTATTTCTGACAACGGCAGCACTTGCTCCTATGGCCAGCTTCTGCAATTCACCTGAGTTAATGATATTCTCTATATCTTCGTTAGTCTGCTTTAGCAAATTTAGTAGTTCTTTAATCTGTTTAAAATCTGGTTTATTCATCTCTTCCCCGTATTAACTATTATCTATATTTGGCATATTCAAATACATGCATAGCAATATTTACAGGTTCCGGGAGTAATACATCTGTTACAGCTTCCATCCATATCTGCCTGCGGAATTTAGCCTTCATATCATTGTCAAATCCCCTCTCCCTCAATTCTCTGGCTGTAATTGGATTAGAATCATATGTTACCGATTCTTCCTCCCTTGTAATATCTTCTATATCCATATCAGATATCGCATTCAGTATTACATTCCTGACATCAGCTGATGTATATTGTGCCCTTATTCCACCAGTTCCTCTGTATATTTCTATATTTGTAACACCATTTATTTTATTTAACTTATTACTAATGGCTTCTGCCATATGGTAACTTAAATTCTTCTTATCAATTCTTACTCTGATGCTATTTTTGGTCTCATGTTTTATATTATATTTCATAATTTCTTTCCTAATAAATCTTATGAATAGTTATAAGTGTTGTTATCAAATGCTAACAACTTTTATAACTATACTAAGATTTATAGAAAAAAGCAAATCAAACTATTTGACAAATTGTCTAATTATTTGCTTCCTCAGATCTTTTAAGCTGCTCAATCTTTTGCTTTTCTCTTTCAGCCTTGGAAAAAGCACATCCGCAAAAATCCTGCCTATATAAACCAAATTTATGTGACAATTCAATTGAACGTTTATATCCATTTTTCTTCTTAAAATCAGAAGGTAGGAACTTAACACCGTATTTTTCGCCCATAGCTCTTCCTATAGAATTAAGTCTATCTGCATCCTTCATAGGACTGATTGTAAGGGTTGTTGTAAAATACTCATACCCCTTCTCTTTGGCAACACGTGCACTCTCTTCAAGTCTTAACTCAAAACATTTAGTACATCTGTCTCCTCCTTCAGGGCATCCCTCTAACCCTTTAATAGCATTTAGATAATCTGATGGATTGTAAGTACCTTCAAGGAGTTCTATCATTCTGG